>NZ_JAUONR010000001.1:0-300000 GCF_030546305.1 Streptococcus sp. GP0011
ACTGACGGAACAGTAGAAGTAACCAATGTCGGCGAGAAAGACTCTAAGGGTGAAGACAACAAGGTCGTAACCAACGGTTCAACTGTTACAGTAACGGATAAAGACGATGACCTTCCACGTAAGATTACCTTTAGCAAGGTAAATCTAGCGGGTGAAGAAATCGCGGGTGCAAAAATCCAAATTTTCCGAGGAGAAAAAGTTGCAGGTAATCCTGTGGCTGAATGGACTTCAAAAGCCAATCAATCACATGTACTTGATTTGACTCCGGGAGTATATACTTTCCATGAAGAAGCCGCTCCAACTGGATACTTAGCAGTAACAGATATTACATTCCAAGTTAACTACGACGGAACTGTAACAGTGGTAAATGCTAGTGGAAATCAGGTTGAGTTCAAGGATGGTAAGTTAGTAGTAACGGACCAAACTGAACCAGAAAATCCTAACCTACCAAACACTGGAAGTGAATCTGGACAAGCTGCATTAGCAGCAGGTTTAGCTCTTCTAGCTTTAGGTGCAGGTCTTGTAGCAACTAAACGAAGAAAAGAAGACTAATCTCATTTAGTAGCCAATAAGTACAGTAAAGAAAGATCAGGGATAACCCCCTGGTCTTTTTTTATGGTTCAGAATAATGAAATATGCTAAATTAAACTATTTATCAGGATGGGATATGACTATTACTAGATTTCTTCTGAGTTTTACTTATATAAAATAGTTTGGATAATTATTAAGGTGTATCAAACTTATAAATAAATGGAATGTTTTGTGCAATGTTTCTTTCTGTTTGTTTAAAAGAGAAGTTGTTCGTATGTGTACACTATACTTAAAGAAACTTCAGTCTGATGAAAGAATTAGTTTTTATGGCAGTAATTTTACACTGTGTCAATATTTTCAAAAGGCAATAACCTCATAATATTACAAAAAAAGTTAATTTTGTTTTATAATGAAATTGAAGGAGGTTTCTATATTAAAAATAGAACAAATATGATAAATATTGCACTTATATATAGTTATGATATATGTTAATATGATGCAACTTATTCAATAACCCTCATGGATTTCAACGAATTCGAAAGGAGATGAGTGTTGAGATTTTATAATCATAGTTTGTCGGTTTAATGTTTTCGGTAATTTAGAAAGGAAGATTATGAAGAACAAGAAATTCTGGTTACCCATCCTAACTTCTCTGGCCTGTTTGCTAGGGATAATCTTTGCTCCAAATTCAGTTCAAGCAAAGGAACTGAAGAACGTTATCAGTAATATTGGAATTTGGGAGGTTGATAATGGTAAGTTTATAAAACCAGATGCGAATGGTGTTTATACACTTTCTCCTGAACATCATAACTACTCAAATTATAAATTCACTGTTGATTACGATTTGAGCGCCTATGATGGTAAATTAGAGGACGGTGATACCTTTACCTTTACTGTTCCGAGCCCTTTAACTGTTAGAAATGAAACTTTTGATTTAAAAGATAGGGAAACAGATCTCGTTATCGGAGAAACTCAAATTGTATCAAACGGGGATAATAATGGTGGTAAGGCAACTATTACATTAAAAAATCTGAAAACCTATCTTGAGAAAAAAGGTGGCTATCAAGTCCAAAACGTTAAAGGGAATTTCTTTGTTGGTTTTAGTTCTAAAAATGAATTAAGCAATGAAACGCTTCGTTTTGATAAAACGGAAACCATAAATGAAATCACCCATCAAATCAAGGTTAAAAAAGGTGATACGGCTGATTATTCTGAAGGAATCGGTCGAGCTAATTTCAATAAATATCATGGTTTGATTTACAAAGAGGATTGGACATCAAAGGCTCTAAATAAGAGTGGAAAATACTTACACAGCTGGTATGTTCGTGTTAATCCGAAACAAGCAGCCTATAATAAAATTGAAATTCATGACTGGGTAGATCCAAACGCTTCGCCAATGCAGATGATCCCTGAAACATTTAGCGTCACGGCAGGTTGGTATGATCAATATTATTATTTGAAAGATGAAATGGTTTTAGAAGCTGGTAAGGATTACCAAGTAAAATGGAATGATTCTTACACAGAATTTACTTTAACAATTAACAATGCATCTTCAATTCTTGCGAAGAACGGTAAACCAGCAGCATTTCGAATTAATTATAAAACAAGTGCTCCAGCTGATGGCACGCAAGTCCAAAACAATGCTGAAATGAAGGGTGATGACCAGATTCTAACATATGACGACTATAGTAATAAGACAGTCGTTAAGCAAATCGGAAACTCAGTCGTTGCTTCTGGTGGTACAATTCAGTTAGAAACTGGTTACCGTATCATTCTTTACAAGGTCGACGAGCTGACTCATGACCGTCTAAAAGGAGCAAAATTTAAGATTACTCCTCCGGCAGGTGCTACGGCTAAAGAGGAAATTGTAACGACAAATGATGACGGAATTGCTGAGTCATCTATTTACTCAGAAAGTGATATCAAGAAAGGGAACTTTACAGTAACCGAGATTGAAGCTCCTGAGGGATATGAGTTGAATTCTACTCCATTTGAGATGACTGTTGGACAAGATGGAGCTATCAAAACAGTTACAAATAAACGTAGCAAAGCTAAAGTTAAGATTAAAGCTAATAAAAAACTTACAGGTCGTGAGTTGAAGGCTGAAGAGTTTGAATTCACTTTAACAGACCAAGATGGTAAGGTGAAAGAAACTGTGAAGAATGACAAAGACGGAAACATTGCTTTCTCAGAATTGGAATTTGACAAAGCAGGGACTTATACCTTTAAAATTGCTGAAAAAGTTGGCAGTGATACAAGCATCAAGTACGATACTAAAACTGTTACGGCTACAGTTACTGTTACTGTAATAGATAAGGGCAAAGGTGCACTTGAAGCAACTGTTTCTTACGATGACGAAAAAGCTTTCGAGAATACTTACACTCCAACAAAAACGGAAGTTCCTGTGAAGAAAGTATGGAAGGACGAGAACAACCAAGATGGTAAACGCCCATCTTCTGTCACAGTTAAATTGCTTGCGGATGGTCAAGATACTGGTAAGACACTTGAGCTCAATGCCGCAAACGGTTGGGCTGGAAGCTTCAAAGACCTTGATGCTGATAAAGGCGGCACACCTATCCAGTACACGGTAGTAGAAGTAACTGTTGCTGGTTACACTTCTGAAGTTACTGGTGATGCTGCATCTGGATTCACTATCACAAATAGCTATTCACCAGAAACAGTTGATGTAAAAGCAACTAAGAACTGGGATGACGCTAATAACCAAGACGGCAAACGTCCTACTAAGATTACAATCAATCTTTTAGCAGACGGTCAGAAAGTTGATTCGAAAGAAGTTCAAGCAGCCGCAGACGGAACTTGGACTGTCGAATTCACGAAATTAGCAAAATATAAAACTGGAAAAGAAATCAAATACACTGTAACAGAGGAAGCCGTAGCAGAATACGAATCAACTATTACAGACTTTACAATCACAAACAAATATGCTCCTAAAGAAATTGACTACAAGGTAACAAAAGTATGGAAGGATGCGAACAACCAAGACGGCAAACGTCCTGAGTCCGTAACCGTTCAACTTTTCAAATCTGTAGATGGATCTAAACCAGTAGCCGTTGAAGGTAAGAAATTGACCTTGACAGCTAAGGATAAGACAGACGATAACACTTGGGTAGCATCCTTCACAAAACTTCCACAATACGAAGCTGGTAAAGAAATCACATACTCTATCGAAGAAGTGGATGTACCAGCTGGTTATGAATCCTCTGTGACTGGTCAAGTAGTGACAAATACCTATAACCCAGAAACAGTTGTTCTTTCAGGAACTAAGGTTTGGAAAGATAACAACAACCAAGACGGTAAACGTACAACATCAGTGAAAGTTCAAATTCTTAACGGAGAAAAAGTTGTTCAAGAAATTGAAGTTTCAGAAAAAACTGGCTGGAAGTTCGAATCTAAAAAACTTCCTAAGTATGAGAATGGTAAAGAAATCAAGTATACTGTCAAAGAAACTGCTATGACAGAATACAAAGCAACCATCACTACAGATAAGGATGGCAAGTACACCATTACCAACGAACATACTCCAGAGAAAACAGCTGTAAAAGGTCATAAGATCTGGAAAGATGAAGATAACAAAGATGGCATCCGTCCAGCATCTATCACCGTAAAACTTCTTGCAGATGGTAAGGAAACTGGTCAGACAGCTACAGTGTCAGAAACAAGTGGCTGGACTTATGAGTTTACAGGTCTTGATCGTTATCGAGAAGGTAAGGAGATTACCTACACTGTTGAAGAAGTGAATGTTCCAGATGGTTATACAGCTTCAGTAGAAGGTTACAACATTACAAATACACACACTCCTGAAAAACCAACACCTGGCAAACCAAATGAACCAGGTAAACCTAAAAAAGGTGGGGAATTGCCTAATACAGGAAGCGAGTCTAACCAAGTGGCTCTAGCAGCTGGAATCGCCCTTCTTGGATTGGGAACAGGATTCTTGGCAAGACGCAAAAAAGAAGATTAAGTTTTTTAAACGGTATCTTTCACGAAATTTTGCAACACAGTTTAAAAGTGAAAACAAGTGTCAATGGAAATTGGCACTTGTTTTTTTTGTAACTAACCCTGGTTCTACTACCAGATACAAGTGGATAGTTGCCACTTACTAAAAAGCTATTGTTTTTGCGATGAATTCCACTATAATAGGTGACAAATAGAAAAGGAGATGTTACATATGATTGAAACAAGATTACAAGATAAATTGAAGCCAGGTTTGGAGGTAGAAAATTTTCAAAAAGATGGGGCTATCTATCTATCTCTTAATCCAGATTATTTATCTGGAGATAATGCTAAATACATGACCATGTATAACCGTATGGCTCGCTGGTACGATATGAGTGAGAAATGGATAGGACCACTTCTCCATGGCAAGGCAATTGATAAGTTGAGAAGGGATCTGATGGAGGAAATAGAATGGAAAGATAATTTATCTGTTCTTTATGTCTCTATCGGGACTAGTCAAGACCTACGTTATATTCCTGAGACAATCGACCTGAAAAGTTTAGACTTTGTAGGGGTAGATATTTCTATCAGTATGCTTAAAAAATGCCAGAAATCTTGTGCTAAAAAGACCAATTTGCAACTTTTCCATGCTTGCGCGGAGGATCTACCCTTTGCGGATAATAGTTTTGACATTGTCTACCATATTGGCGGAATCAATTTTTTCAATGATAAGGCCAAGGCTATGCAGGAAATGCTACGAGTAGCGAAGCCAGGGACTAAGATTTTAATTGCAGATGAGACGGCTGACTATGTGGATCAGCAATATAAGAAAAATCATTTTAGTAAGGATTATTTTAAAGATGCTACTGTTGACTTGAGTGAAATTGAGAATGCTGTTCCAAGCGAAGTTAAGGAAAAGGAAATGAAACTTCTTTGGGATGGCAAATTCTACGCCTTGACATTTAGGAAATAAGAAAAAGTATCTTGGTAGAGCTTAGAAAGTAAGTATGAAGATAAAAACATTCCCTTAGACAGCTGTCTGAGGGAATATTTTTTATGGGAGCATCATCAATTCGACAATCATAGCTATGTAGATGATTAAGGTAAGGAGAAAACCGGCTCTCCAGAAGAATTTGATGAATTTAGGATAATAAAAACTTCGTTTTTTGACAAGGAAAAAGACTACAAGGAGGATTGCTAGGAGAGAAAGTGCGACTCCAAGTCGCGGTAGAAAGTTGTGGGTAAAGGCTTTAGCAGTGATCAGATAGTACTCGAATACCAAAAGTGGAAAAGCTAGATCCGCGAAATTAAATCCTATTTTCCTAAGTCCGAAAAGCTTGGTGACAATAAAGCAAACCACCAAGGTTAATATCAATAATAAAATAGATGCTATTTTCATTAAAATCATACCCATATTGTATCATAAAAAAACGCTAAAGGAAATGAGAAACAAGGGAATTTGTTGGAAAGTCAGGCTTTTGAGATTGTAGGTGTTTTTTGTTATAATGAAAGTTATGAAATCTTATAATACCTTGAATGATTATTATCGAAAACTTTTTGGAGAAAAGACTTTCAAAGTTCCTATTGATGCGGGATTTGACTGTCCAAATCGTGATGGAACTGTAGCTCATGGTGGTTGTACTTTTTGTACGGTTTCAGGTTCTGGAGATGCCATCGTGGCACCGGATGCTCCTATTCGTGAGCAATTTTATAAGGAAATTGACTTTATGCACCGCAAGTGGCCAGATGTTCAGAAGTACTTGGTTTATTTCCAAAACTTTACCAACACCCATGAAAAGGTGGAAGTGATTCGAGAACGTTACGAGCAGGCTATAAATGAGCCAGGTGTAGTAGGAATCAATATCGGAACGCGCCCAGACTGTTTACCCGATGAAACCATCGAATATTTGGCTGCGTTGTCGGAACGCATGCATGTGACGGTAGAATTGGGCTTACAGACTACTTTTGAAGCAACCTCTGACCTGATTAACCGTGCCCATTCTTATGAATTGTATGTTGAAACTGTAAAACGCTTGAGAAAATATCCCAAGATTGAAATTGTTTCCCATTTGATTAACGGTCTTCCTGGGGAAACCCATGAGATGATGGTTGAAAATGTCCGTCGCTGTGTTACAGATAATGATATTCAAGGAATTAAACTGCACTTGCTTCACCTCATGACCAATACACGGATGCAGCGAGATTACCACGAAGGACGTTTGCAACTGATGAGTCAGGACGAGTATGTCAAGGTCATTTGTGACCAGTTGGAAATCATTCCCAAGCATATCGTCATCCATCGAATTACAGGAGATGCACCGAGAGATATGTTGATTGGTCCTATGTGGAGCCTCAATAAATGGGAAGTGCTAAATGCTATTGAAACTGAGATGCGCCGTCGTGGAAGTGTGCAAGGATGCAAGGCTGTAAAACAGGAGTTTAAAAATGAAAAGACCACTTGAGATGGCACATGATTTTTTGGCTGAGGTTGTGACAAAAGAGGATATTGTAGTGGATGCGACCATGGGTAATGGCCACGATACCCTTTTTTTAGCCAAGCTAGCCAAGCAAGTCTATGCCTTTGATATCCAGGAGCAGGCTTTGGAGAAGACGCAAGAGCGTTTGGATCAGGCTGGAATGACAAATGCCCAGTTAATCTTGAAAGGTCACGAGACACTAGACCAGTTTGTGACAGAAGCTAAGGCAGGGATTTTTAATCTTGGTTATTTACCTTCTGCTGACAAGTCCGTCATCACCCAACCTCAGACTACTATCAAAGCCTTAGAAAAGCTATGTCACTTGCTTGTCAAAGGAGGACGGATTGCCATTATGATCTACTATGGTCATGAAGGAGGAGATACTGAGAGGGATGCTGTATTGGATTTTGTTAGCCAGTTGAACCAACAAGAGTATACAGCTGCCATTTATCGGACTCTCAACCAAGTTAATAATCCACCGTTTTTAGTTATGATTGAAAAATTAGAAGGGTACAGACATGGATAAACAATACCTTCGTGAGAAGCTTGAGGCAATGCGCCAAAATTTTGTCGAGTCAACGCATCACGAGCGAGCAGTCGGGGTGCTCGACGAAGCACATATGAGCAAAAAGATGCTTAAAATCAAGAAAAAATTAGTGGCTCTTGAAATGGAACGATGCCAGAAAAAAATTGAGCACAAAGACTGTTCTAAGATTGATCAGAAAATCCAAGAGCAAAAGGAGATTTTTGAATCTTGTTGTAAAAAAGATTAAGGAGGAATTGTGTGGAATTACTCATTTACTTGATTCTATTTTTATTTGTCTTAATCATTTCAACCACGACTAATAAACTTCTCCCTTTTTTGCCCCTTCCTCTTGTACAAATTCTTTTGGGGATTGGGATTGGCTTATTTGTTCCTGATGCGGACTTTCATCTCAATACAGAGCTGTTTCTGGCCATGGTTATTGGTCCCTTACTTTTCCGGGAGGCAGAAGAAGCGGATATTACGTCCATTTTGAAGCACTGGCGGATTGTCGTTTTTCTGATTTTTCCTGTGATTTTTATCTCGACTTTAAGCTTGGGGGGCATGGCTCACTTCCTTTGGATGACTCTTCCTTTGGCGGCCTGTTTAGCAGTTGGAGCGGCACTTGGGCCAACAGATTTGGTTGCCTTCGCATCTCTTTCTGAACGTTTTCGTTTTCCCAAACGGGTTTCTAATATCCTAAAAGGGGAAGGACTCTTAAATGACGCTTCTGGTTTGGTTGCCTTTCAGATGGCTCTGGCTGCTTGGACAACAGGAACCTTTTCTCTAAGCCAAGCTGGGACTTCCCTAGCACTTTCTATCCTTGGTGGTTTTGTAGTCGGTTTTGTGACGGCTATGGTCAATCGTTTTTTGCATAGCTTTTTACTGAGTGTGCGAGCGATAGATATAGCCAGTGAACTATTGCTAGAGCTAAGTTTGCCACTCATGACCTTTTTCATCGCAGAAGAGTTTCATGTTTCAGGGATTATCGCAGTAGTGGTTGCAGGTATTTTGAAGGCTAGTCGATTCAAAAAAATTACGCTCCTTGAGGCTCAGGTAGACACCGTGACGGAGACCGTCTGGCATACCGTGACCTTTATGCTAAATGGATCAGTCTTTGTTCTCTTGGGAATGGAATTAGAGTTGATAGCAGAGCCAATTTTGTCTAATTCTCTCTACAATCCCCTTCTTTTACTGCTTTCAGTTGTCGTTCTGACCTTCATACTTTTTGCGATCCGCTTTGTCATGATTGCTGGTTTTTACTTTGTGAGGACGCGTCGACTTAAGAAAAAAATTCATAAGTACATGAAAGATATGCTTCTTTTGACCTTCTCTGGTGTCAAAGGGACAGTATCTATCGCGACCATTCTCCTCATACCAAGTCATTTGGAGCAGGAGTATCCTCTGTTGCTCTTTCTCGTAGCAGGCGTTACACTATTAAGCTTTCTAACAGGTTTACTGGTTCTCCCTCACTTATCTGAGGAACAAGAGGAAAGCAAGGACCATTTGATGCATATTGCGATTTTGAATGATGTAGCTGCAGAATTAGAAAAAGAACTGGACCATCACAAGAATAAACTTCCTCTTTATGCAGCTATTGATAACTATCATGGTCGGATTGAAAACCTCATCCTTAGTCAGGAAAATAAAAGAGTCCAAGAGGACTGGGAGTCTCTCAAGCTTCTTATCTTGAGTATTGAGAGTGACGGTTTGGAGCAAGCCTACGAAGAAAATAGAATCAGCGAGCGTGGCTATCGAGTTTACCAACGTTACCTAAAAAACATGGAGCAGAGTATCAATCGGAATTTCGCTTCTAGAGTGACTTATTATTTCCTAGTTTCCTTACGGATACTGCGCTTTCTACTCCATGAAATGTTTACCTTTGGCAAAACTTTCCGTAGTTGGATGAACGAAGAATCTCATAAACTACTAGCAGTTGACTATGATCAGATTTCAGAGTTGTATTTGGAAAATACAGAGCTGATTATCGAGAGTTTGGAAAACCTCAAAGGGGTTTACAAGAGTTCTCTGATTAGTTTTATGCAAGAGTCTCGTCTACGCGAGACGGCCATTATCGGAAGCGGTGCCTTTGTTGAGCGGGTTATCAATCGCATCAAACCAAACAACATCGATGAAATGCTACGAGGCTACTATCTCGAACGTAAGGCAATCTTTGAATACGAAGAAGCTAAACTGATAACAGCCAAGTATGCCAAAAAACTACGACAAAATGTGAATAATTTAGAAAATTATTCTCTGAAAGAGGCTGCAAATACCTTGCCTTATGATATGCTAGATTTAATCAGAAGAACTTAGATGATGATGAAAATGACGGAGGATGAAACATGAAAAAGTGGTGGAAAGAGCTGATGAACAGGCCCTTATTGAAAGCTTTTTTGCATTATTATCAAGCATCTGATAGTGAGTTGACCAGTGTTGCGGTTGCCTACTATTGGTTGGTTTCAATCTTTCCTTTACTAATGATAATGGTCAATATCTTGCCTTATTTTCAGATTCCGGTCTCAAATTTCTTACTGACAATCAAGGAATTTTTGCCTGATACAGTGTATGATGTGGTCGCCAAGATTGTCCGAGAAGTTCTGACTCAACCATCAACTGGTTTGCTGAGTTTTGCCGTTTTATCTGCACTCTGGACCTTTTCGAAATCAATGGATTTCCTCCAAAAAGCTTTTAACAAAGCCTATGGAGTGACCAAAAGTCGAGGGATTATCTCCCATCAGTTGATGAGTTTGCTTGTTAGCCTCGGCTTGCAGATTCTTTTTGCCTTGGCCTTGTTTTTGAGTATGTTTGGTCGTATGTTGCTCAACCTCCTCAAAACTTACTGGCAATCAGATAGTCCGTTATTTTCCTACCTGCAAGATTTTACAGGCCCTCTGGTCTATGCCTTGATCTTTGCCATTCTAGTCATGATTTACTATTTCCTTCCAAAAGTAAAAGCACCACGAATCCGCTATGTTTTACCAGGAAGTGTCTTTGTTTTGCTAACTCTTATCGGTTTATTGAATATCTTTTCTGTCTATTTTAATAACTATGTCAATCACCTAGTGGATGTCCGATTTTTCAGTTCCATCATCGTGGTAGTCATGATGTTCTGGTTTATTCTTATTGCTAAGATTTTGATTATTGGAGCAGTTATCAATGCCAGTGTTCAAAGTTTGAAAGATCCAACCTTTACAATAAATTAACTAATAAAGTTATCCATTACAAAACGCATAGAATCAAATCTGATTCTATGCGTTTTTTGCTTATGAGAATTAATAGATAAACATGGCATCGCCGAAACTGAAGAAACGATAGTATTCTTGGATGGCATGGTGATAGGCATCTAGGACTAAGTCACGGCCTGCAAAGGCAGAAACCAACATGACGAGAGTTGATTTTGGCAGATGGAAGTTGGTTGAAAAAGCATCCACAACCTTCCAGTCGTAGCCTGGTTTGATAAAGATATTGGTCCAACCAGAATCTGCTTGGATTTGCCCATTAAACTTGGAACCGATGGTTTCCAGTGTGCGGATCGAAGTAGTTCCTACAGCGATGATGCGACCTCCATTTTCCTTAACAGAGCGAAGGGTGGCAGCTGCTTCCTCAGAAAGTTGATAGAATTCTGAGTGCATTTCATGCTCGTCCAGATTGTCCACAGAAACAGGTCTAAAAGTTCCTAAACCAACGTGGAGAGTCAAATAAACTAAATGGACACCCTTGGCTTGGATTTCTGCTAGCAGTTCTTTGGTGAAGTGGAGGCCAGCAGTCGGTGCAGCAGCAGAGCCACTTTCTTTAGCGTAGACCGTTTGATAGCGTTCACGGTCATCTAGTTTTTCGTGGATGTAGGGCGGTAGTGGCATTTCACCGAGACTTTCCAAGACTTCTAGAAAAATTCCTTGGTATTCAAAGCGGACAATGCGGCCCCCGTGGGTCAATTCTTCCGTGATGACAGCGCTGAGGCGACCATCACCAAAGTTGACACGAGAACCAACCTTGAGGCGTTTGGCAGGTTTGGCGAGAACCTCCCACTCATCTCCACTGGTATTTTTGAGTAGGAGAAGCTCCACATGGCCTCCAGTTTCTTCCTTTTGACCATAGAGGCGGGCAGGGAGAACACGGGTGTCATTCATGACAAGAGCATCACCAGGTTCCAGCATATCGATAATAGAGTGGAAGTGTTTATCCTTCATTTCTCCCGTTTCACGATTAACGATAAGGAGTTTGGAGGCATCTCGTTTTTCAAGGGGCGTTTGGGCAATTAATTCCTCTGGCAAGTGGAAATCAAAATCAGCAGTATTCATTTTTTTCATCATTCTTTCTAAGTTCTAATCTTATCCATTATAACACGTTTCAAGTTTGGGCGCTCTTTTTTTAGAAATTAAATCGTTTTCACTTGACAAAAATTGGTCTATACCATATAATGAATATAGATTAAAACGGAGGATGAAAAGATGAAAGTTATTAAAGTTGAAAATCAAGTTGAAGGTGGAAAAGTTGCTTTTGAGATTTTGAAGGAAAAATTGGCCAATGGTGCTCAAACATTAGGACTTGCGACAGGGAGCAGTCCGCTTGAGTTTTACAAGGAAATCGTTGAGAGTGACCTTGATTTTTCAAATCTAACCAGTGTAAACCTTGATGAGTATGTAGGACTTGACGGAGACAATCCTCAGTCTTACCGCCACTTTATGCAAGAACACTTATTCAACCAAAAACCATTTAAAGAAAGTTTCTTGCCTCGTGGGATTAAGGACAATGCTGAAGCTGAAGTAGAACGCTACAATCAAATTTTGGTTGACCATCCAGTTGATTTTCAAATCTTGGGAATCGGTCGCAATGGACATATCGGATTTAATGAGCCAGGAACTGCCTTTGATAGCCAGACACACCTTGTAGACCTAGACCAGTCTACAATTGAAGCCAATGCTCGCTTCTTTGACAAGATTGAAGACGTTCCAACTCAAGCCATCTCAATGGGGATTAAAAACATCTTGGATGCAAAGTCAATTATTCTCTTTGCTTATGGTGAGTCGAAAGCAGAGGCCATTGCTGGAACAGTATCAGGCCCAGTGACTGAGAATCTCCCAGCAAGTAGCCTACAAAACCACCCTGATGTGACTATTATTGCGGATGCTGAAGCGCTCAGCTTGCTTGAAAAGTAAAATGACAAGAACCACTTGCTCTTTGGAGTGAGTGGCTTTTTACTTCAATTGTTCACTATCCTGTTAAAGTGGTATAATATAGCTATACGAGGAGGATCGATTTTGATTTATATAATTGGTTTTATTTGTTTTTTACTTTTAATGTTACTATTTAGTCGCTTAATTCAGCAATCAAAGAACCCTTCGGGCTTTCTAGGAAAACGAATGATGAAATTGTGGAATAGAGCCTACCTCCCCATGTTTGTATGGGCAATTCGTCATCTGGATAGGACATTTTACCCTGTAATCTTAGATGTGGGAGTTGGAAATGGTCGTTCAACCATCCTACTGAAAGAAACTTTTCCGCAAAGTATCATAACTGGAATCGATATTTCAGATACTGCAATAGCTCAAGCCAAACAGATAGAGATGACTAATCTAAATTTTGAACGAAGAGATGTTAGTGAGACAGGATTTTCTGATGAAAGTGTTGATTTAATCACAGCCTTTCAAACTCATTTTCATTGGAGGGACCTAGAGGCTTCTTTTATGGAACTTCGAAGAATACTCAAATCAGACGGGATGCTCTTACTGGCTTGTGAATATAACAAGTTGTCTTACTTTTTACCAGAGGTCCAAAGCGAAGAAGCATTTAGACGATTCTTGTTATCAGTAGGATTTGAGCTCGTAACTAGTCAAAGAAAGGGATCATGGATTCTTTATAAAATTGTTAAAAATTAATGGAGGTACATCATGAAACAATTATTTTTATGTTCATACTTTGCTGGAGTCACAAAGCTTTTTAGCGATTATGCAAAGGAAAAGAATCTAGAAAACAAGGTTTTATTTATTCCTACCGCTGGGAACAAAGAGGATTATACTGCCTATATCGATGAGGCTCAGCAAACATTCAAAGATTTAGGATTTGAGATAGAGGTTCTAGATATTGCTTCTTGTGATCGAGAAACTGCTCAGGCAAAGATTTTCCAAAGCAAGATTCTTTATATCTCAGGTGGGAATACATTTTATTTATTACAAGAATTAAAGAAAAAACAACTTCTATCTCTCATCAAAGAGCAAATAAGAGATGGGTTGGTCTATGTGGGAGAATCAGCAGGGGCTATCATTACAGCCAAGGATATTGACTACAATAAACTCATGGACGACAAGACGGTAGCGACAGAGTTATCTGATACAGCGGGATTGGATGAAGTGGATTTTTATATCCTTCCACATTATGGTGAGGAACCTTTTACCGATAGTAGCAAAAAGACCTTTGAAATGTATAAAAAGCAGCTTGAATTGCTACCGCTTCATAACCACCAAGCAATTATCGTTAACGATGAGCAAATAGATATCTTGACAATAGAATAACAGCGTGGTAGAATAACAGCGTGGTTGGAAGAACATTAATATTTTACCAATAAAACGATTAGCGGTTGATAATTCATTTAGTGGGAATCTGCCATGGATAGATTAATTTTATGAATTCAAGAAGGGAAAAGTTATGAAAATAAAAACGTTAGATAAAATAGGTGGGATTGTTTTCTTGTTTCTAACGATTACTACCATTGTCGTTTTTTTATCAGATACGAGCTTCTTTGAGTGGGCGTTTACTAGACACCAGAATACTCTGAGTTGGTATATTCGCCCTCTCTTTATTATTCCAATTGTAATGGGAGCTTATAAAAAATCCTATAGCCTGATTTTCTTTTCTATATTTTGCCTATTTACTAGCATGTTCTGGTTCCCAAAGCCGGAAATAGTTGATGTAAAAGTAATTGAGTTTTTGAATTTTGAGAAGACTTATTTTACGAGCGGATGGAGTATTGAAAAAGTTATTATTCTGGCGACGATTCTAGCATTTTTTACGGCAATTATATCCTTAACATGGAGTAGACGTTGGTATGGATTATTAGCAACGGTAGTAATTGGAGCGTTTCTGAAGGTTGCCCATAGTCTTTTATTTAGTGGAGGAAGTGGCATATCGATTGTAAAACCAGCTGTTTTGGGATTGATTCTCTGCATCTTAGTGATTTATTTCATCTTCAAAAGAAGAAAGTAAAAATAATAAAAGTTTATGGTCGCTTTTCTCTTGACAATTATTCACTTTGTGTGTAAAATGGAATAGATCTTGAACTTGAAGGGAGTGAAAAAAATGTCTAAAACAGTAGTACGTAAGAATGAATCTCTTGACGATGCACTTCGTCGTTTCAAACGTGCGGTTACTAAAGCTGGTACTCTTCAAGAAACACGCAAACGTGAATTCTATGAAAAACCTTCTGTAAAACGTAAACGTAAATCAGAAGCAGCTCGTAAACGTAAAAAATTCTAATTTGAAATGAAAGGCTAGAGAAATCTAGTCTTTTTCTTTTAAATAAATACCGTAAATCCTGCAAAAAAAGGAAACTTCCTACCACAATTTGATATAATAGTAGGGAGAACTCGATTGAAGGAGGAAATTATGTCGGTTTTAGTAAAAGAAGTCATTGAAAAGCTCAGATTAGACATTGTTTACGGTGAAGGCGATTTACTTGAAAAAGAAATCAATACTGCGGACATTTCTCGACCAGGTCTTGAAATGACAGGGTATTTTGATTACTATACTCCGGAGCGACTTCAACTATTGGGAATGAAGGAATGGTCTTATTTAGTCTCCATGTCTTCTCACAACCGTTATAAGGTGTTGACCAAGATGTTTCAACCGGAAACACCAGTGGTTATTGTTGCACGTGGTTTAGTAGTTCCAGAAGAAATGTTGAAAGCTGCCAGGGAATGTAAGATTGCGATTTTAACCAGTCGAACAGCTACTAGTCGCCTGTCAGGAGAATTATCTAGCTATTTGGATTCTCGTTTGGCAGAACGGACCAGTGTTCATGGCGTCTTGATGGACATTTATGGCATGGGTGTCTTGATCCAAGGGGATAGCGGTATCGGTAAGAGTGAAACTGGTCTGGAACTTGTGAAACGTGGACACCGTTTGGTGGCAGATGATCGTGTAGATATTTTTGCAAAAGACGAAATGACCCTTTGGGGAGAGCCAGCTGAAATTTTGAGGCATTTACTTGAGATCCGTGGAGTGGGGATTATTGATGTGATGAGTCTCTACGGAGCAAGTGCTGTAAAAGATTCTTCACAAGTTCAACTAGCAGTTTATTTGGAAAATTATGATACGCATAAGACCTTTGACCGTCTAGGAAATAATGCCGAAGAACTCGAAATTTCTGGTGTAGCCATTCCGCGTATCCGCATTCCGGTAAAAACAGGACGCAATATTTCTGTTGTTATTGAGGCGGCAGCAATGAACTATCGTGCTAAGGAAATGGGCTTTGATGCGACACGTTTATTTGAAGAACGTTTGACAAATCTGATCGCTCAAAATGAGGTGAAACATGATTAATCCAGTTGCATTTGAAATCGGTCCTTTTTCCATTCGTTGGTATGCCCTGTGTATTGTGGCAGGCTTGGTCTTGGCAGTCTATCTTGCCATGAAAGAAGCTCCTAAAAAGAAGATTTTGTCAGATGATATTCTAGATTTTATCTTAATTGCCTTTCCTGTTGCAATTTTAGGTGCCAGACTTTACTATGTGCTCTTCCGCTTAGATTACTATCTTCAAAATCCAGGTGATGTGATTGCCATCTGGAATGGTGGTTTGGCCATTTATGGTGGTTTGATAGCAGGAGCTATTGTACTCTATATCTTTGCGGATAGAAAATTAATCAATACTTGGGACTTTCTAGATATTGCGGCACCGAGCGTTCTGATTGCCCAAAGTTTAGGCCGCTGGGGGAATTTCTTTAACCAAGAAGCCTACGGTGCAGCGGTAGACAGTCTGGATTATTTGCCAGGCTTCATTCGTGATCAGATGTATATTGATGGGAGTTACCGTCAGCCAACCTTCCTATTCGAGTCGGTTTGGAATCTGGTTGGATTTGCTTTGATTCTGATTTTTAGACGAAAATTGAAGGGAATCAGACGTGGTCATATCACTGCTTTCTACTTGATTTGGTACGGTTTTAGTCGTATGATTATAGAAGGAATGCGAACAGATAGTCTTATGTTCTTTGGACTGCGGGTGTCCCAATGGTTATCAGTTGTCCTCATTGGACTAGGTGTTTACATCATACTTTATCAAAATCGAAAGAAAGCCCCTTTCTATCATACTGAGGAGGAAAACTAAATGTTAGAAGTTGCTTATATTCTTGTTGCCATTGCTCTGATCGTTTGTTTAGTCTATCTGACGATTACCATTCAAAAAGCAGGTCGAATGATTGATGAGACGGAGAAAACCATCAAAACCTTGTCTTCAGATGTAGATGTTACCTTACATCATACCAATGAATTGTTGGTAAAAGTTAATGTCTTGGTAGACGATATCAATGTTAAGGTTGCGACGATCGACCCACTCTTTACGGCTGTAGCAGACTTATCTGAGTCAGTATCTGACCTCAATAGTCAAGCGCGTGTCTTGAGCAAGAAAGCTTCATCAGCTGGATCAAAAACACTTAAGACGGGTGCTGGATTATCTGCACTCCGTGTCGCAAGTAAATTTTTCAAAAAATAAAAAAGGAGAAATCTCATGGGAAAACTATCCTCTATCCTTTTAGGAACTGTTTCAGGTGCAGCTCTGGCCTTGTTCTTAACCAGTGACAAGGGCAAGCAAGTTTGCAGTCAAGCTCAAGATTTTCTAGATGATCTGAGAGAAGATCCAGAATATGCCAAAGAGCAAGTCTGTGAGAAATTGACAGAAATGAAGGAACAAGCAACGGACTTTGTGCTGAAAACAAAGGAACAAGTAGAATCTGGTGAAATTACTTTTGACAGTGTCCTTGATCAAGCCAAAACCTGTGCTCGACAAGCGACAGAAGCGTCAAAGGAAACCTTTAACAATCTCAAGGAGCAGTGGCAAGAACAGTCAACAACTCCAGACGTTGCTGAAGACCAAGAAGAAATCATCATCGATATTACTGAAGTATAATGCATCACCATCTCTGGTTTTTGGAGATGGTGATTTTTATCTGCAAGCTTGTCTTTGTGGTATAATAAGTACTATGCAGAAAAAACCAACGTCCGCCTATGTGCATATTCCCTTTTGTACACAGATTTGTTATTATTGTGACTTTTCAAAAGTTTTTATTAAAAATCAACCAGTAGATAGTTACTTGAAGCATCTACTAGAGGAGTTTCGTTCTTATGATATCCAAAAGTTGCGAACTCTCTACATTGGAGGTGGGACGCCAACAGCTTTGTCAGCTCCGCAATTAGAAGTGCTACTGGATGGTTTGACTAAAAATCTAGACTTGTCAGCCTTAGAAGAGTTGACCATTGAGGCCAATCCAGGCGATTTGGACGCAGATAAGATTGCAGTTTTGAAACAGTCGCCAGTCAATCGTGTTTCACTAGGCGTGCAAACCTTTGATAACAAAATGCTGAAAAAGATTGGGCGCAGTCATTTGGAGAAGGATATTTATGAAAATATCGACCGCCTCAAACTGGCTGGTTTTGACAATATCTCCATCGATCTAATCTACGCTCTACCTGGTCAAACTATGGCTCAGGTCAAGGACAATGTAGCTAAGGCTATCTCGCTTGATATTCCTCATATGAGCCTTTATAGCTTGATTTTGGAAAACCATACGGTCTTTATGAACCGCATGCGACGTGGGAAATTGCCCCTGCCCAAGGAGGAACTGGAAGCGGAGATGTTTGAGTACATCATCGCAGAACTGGAGCGAGCTGGTTTTGAGCATTATGAGATTTCGAATTTCTCCAAGCCTGGCTTTGAAAGTCGCCACAATCTCATGTACTGGGATAATGCCGAGTATTATGGTATCGGTGCGGGTGCTTCAGGTTATGTGGACGGAATTCGTTATAAAAACCACGGTCCTATCCGCCACTATCTCAATGCAGTAGAGACAGGAGATGCTCGGATAACAGAAGAACACCTGACTCAAAAGGAGCAGATGGAAGAAGAAATGTTCCTAGGCCTCCGGAAAAAATCTGGGGTTTCTATGGCGCGATTTGAGGAGAAATTCGGACGATCCTTTGATGGACTTTATGGCGAAATCATCAGAGACTTGGTTCAACAAGGACTTATGCAGATCGACGGTGATCGTGTCCGAATGACAAAGAGGGGTCTCTTCTTGGGAGACACTGTAGCAGAACGATTTATTTTGGAGTAGAACAATGGGCTTAACTTATCAAATGAAAATGAAAATTCCTTTTGATATGGCGGACATGAACGGTCATATTAAACTTCCAGATGTGATTTTGCTGTCCTTGCAAGTATCAGGTATGCAATCGATTGAGCTGGGAGTTAGCGACAAGGATGTGTTAGAACGCTACAATCTGGTCTGGATTATTACAGACTATGCGATTGACGTGGTACGCTTGCCTCGCTTTGCTGAGGAGATTACGATTGAAACAGAAGCGTTGACTTACAATCGTCTTTTTTGCTACCGCCGTTTCACTATCTATGATGAAGCAGGTCAAGAAATCATTCGCATGGTAGCAACCTTTGTTCTTATGGACCGAGATAGTCGGAAAGTTCATGCTGTCGAACAGGAGATTGTTGCCCCTTATCAGTCTGAGTTTGATAAAAAACTCATCCGTGGGCCAAAGTATGCAAATCTAGAAGATCCGATCAGTAAAGACTACCATGTTCGTTTTTACGACTTGGATATGAATGGTCATGTCAATAATAGCAAATATCTGGATTGGATTTTTGAGGTTATGGGATCAGACTTTTTGACCAAGTATATTCCAAAGAAAATCAATCTCAAGTATGTCAAAGAAGTGCGACCAGGTGGTATGATTGCTTCAGCTTATGAACTCAAGGGACTAGAAAGCAAGCATGAGATTATCAATGATGGGGAGATCAATGCCCAAGCTATGATTACTTGGCAAGAAATTGAAGGCAATTAGAAAGGACGATATGGCTTATAAAGGTTATTTAATTGATTTAGACGGAACCATTTACAAGGGGAAAGACAGAATCCCGGCAGGAGAGGCTTTTGTGCATGAACTGCAAAAGCGTGAAATTCCTTATCTCTTTGTAACCAATAATACAACTCGTACTCCTGAGAGTGTTCAAGAGATGTTGGCTCAGAATTTTAACATTAATACGCCTCTATCAACTGTCTATACAGCGACTTTGGCAACCATCGACTATATGAACGACTTGGGACTGGAAAAGACAGTCTATGTCATCGGAGAAGCTGGGCTCAAGGATGCTATTGAGGCGGCTGGTTATGTCGAAGACAAGGAAAATCCAGCCTATGTGGTCGTTGGACTGGACTGGCAAGTTGACTATGAAAAATTTGCCACAGCAACTCTAGCCATTCAAAAGGGGGCTCACTTTATCGGAACCAACCCTGACCTCAATATCCCGACGGAACGTGGTCTCTTGCCTGGTGCTGGTTCACTAATTACACTTCTTGAAGTAGCAACACGCGTAAAACCAGTTTATATCGGAAAACCAAATGCTATCATTATGGATAAGGCAGTTGAGCACTTGGATTTGAAAAGAGAAGAATTGCTCATGGTCGGGGATAACTACTTGACAGATATCCGAGCAGGGATTGACAATGGTATTCCAACGCTCTTAGTGACAACAGGTTTTACCAAGGCAGAAGAAGTGGCAGACTTGCCAATCGCACCAACTCATGTAGTTTCTAGCCTTGCGGAGTGGAATTTTGATGAAAACTAAACTAACCTTTTGGGGAAGTATGCTCTTTCTCCTCTCCCTTTCTATCCTACTGACTATTTATCTGGCATGGATTTTCTATCCTTTGGAAATTGAGTGGCTGAACTTAGCGGATCGAGTCTATCTAAAGCCAGAAACCATTCAGTACAATTTTCATATCTTGATGAATTACCTGACTAATCCCTTTAGTCAGGTCTTAGAGATGCCAGATTTTCGTTCATCAGCTGCAGGTCTACACCACTTTGCGGTGGTGAAGAATCTCTTTCATCTAGTTCAGCTAGTTGCCCTAGTGACACTTCCAAGTTTCTATTTCTTTGTTAAAAAGATTGTAAAAAAGGGTTTTCTCCCCTTATATCGTAAAAGTATTTTAACTCTAGTACTATTGCCCCTTATCATTGGGGTTCTGGGAGTGTTGATTGGGTTTGAGCAATTCTTTACTCTTTTCCATCAGATTCTCTTTGTGGGAGATGATACCTGGCTTTTTGATCCAGCAAAGGATCCCGTTATTTGGATTTTGCCAGAGACTTTCTTTCTCCATGCCTTTTTACTTTTCTTTGCTTTGTATGAAGGAATGTTTGGTTTCCTTCTTGCTAAAGCTTCAAGGAAATAGTGGAAAAAATTCTGTATTTTTAATAAAAAACGAGAGAAGTTGCTCGACTCCCTATTTATTGTTAGGTTATCCTAAAGATAAACTTGCAAAGCAGGAGATTTTTGCAGAAAACAGTCTATTTTCTATGAAAAAATAGGCTTTTTTTCTAAAAATACCTAGTCAAGCGCTTTATTTTTTTGTATAATAGAAATAGCAAGTATAGATAAAAGAAGAGAAAAGCATGATTACACTATTTTTATCACCGAGTTGTACATCATGTCGTAAGGCAAAGGCTTGGTTAGAGACGCATAAAGTGCCCTTTCAAGAGCATAATATTATGACTAGTCCTTTAACAAGAAAAGAATTACAACATATTCTTTCCTTGACCGAAAATGGTACTGATGACATCATTTCAACTCGTTCAAAAATTTTTCAAAAATTGGATATTGATGTAGAGAGTATCTCAGTATCGGAGTTGCTTCAGTTGATTGAGCAATATCCTAGTCTTTTGCGTCGCCCAATTATTATAGATACAAAACGCATGCAGATCGGTTTTAATGAAGATGAGATTCGTGCTTTTCTCCCTCGTAGTTACCGTAAACAAGAATTGAAAGAAGCAACATTGAGAGCTGGTATAGGATAGATGAACAAACAGTATAGTTACCCACTAGATTTGTCGTGGAGCACTGAAGAACTTGCTTCAGTGCTTTCTTTTTTTAATGATGTTGAAGCTGCTTATGAAGATAAGGTAGAAGCAAAAAAACTGTTAGATTCCTATAAGGAATTTAAGTCTGTTGTCCCGAGAAAAAGTGAAGAAAAACGTTTAGGTCGCGAATTTGAGACGGTTAGCGGTTATTCCTGCTATCATGCGGTTCAATTAGCAAAAGAAAAAAGAGAAGGGAAGATTTCTCTTGGAAACTAAATTTGAATTTGCCAAACAGATTGTGCAAGAAGCTGCAGATTACATTTTGGCCCACATGCAAGAAGATTTGCAGGTCGAGCGCAAGTCTTCGCCTACAGACTTAGTGACACGTTTGGACAAGGAGGTCCAGGAACTCTTGGTTGATCGGATCAAGTCCTCCTATCCTGAGGATTTGATTTGCGCGGAAGAGGGCTGTTTACGTGCTGCAGTCGGTCAAGGTCCTGTTTGGGTGATTGATCCCATTGACGGTACCAATAACTTTGTCGCCCAGCAGGAAGATTTTGCCGTGATGTTGGCTTATTTTGAGGATGGTGTGGGCAAATTTGGTGTCATCTATGATGTCATGAAAGGTGATTGTTACCATGGTGGTGGTGCCTTTCCTCCTTGCCGCAATAATGATCCCTTACCGCCTTTTAAAAAGAAACCTCTTCAAGAATTTTTAGTTGCCGGCAACTCAGGTATGTTTGAGAGCAATGAGTGGGGCTTGGCGGATTTGGGGCGAGCAGCGTTGGGTGTCCGTGTATATGGCAGTGCGGCCATTAGTTTTGCCAAGGTTTTATCGGGTCGTCTTTTGACTTATATTACCTACCTGCAGCCATGGGATTACGCTGCGGCCAGTATCTTAGGGGAAAGTCTGGGTTATCGCCTTCTTACGGTATCGGGTGAGCCCGCTGATTTTAAAACGCGTCAGCCTGTCATGATGGTGCCAATCGAGATGCAAGAAGAGATTCAGTCTTATATCTACGAAAGGAAAGAAAACTAAATGCAATTTCCAGAAGGATTTGTTGAAAAATATGAAGCGATACTAGAAGATGAGGCAAGAGACTTTCTTGCCTCTTTTAAACAAGAAGCGGTTTCGGCTTTTCGGGTCAATCCCTTAAAAGAAAGTCAGTTATCGTTTGCTGATGCTATTCCCAATACACCTTGGGGGTATTATGGTAAGGTTTCTGGGAAGTCACCAGAGCACGTGACAGGTTTCGTTTATTCGCAAGAGCCTGCAGCCCAAATGGTGGCCCAGGTAGCTCAACCCCTTCCCGGTATGAAGGTTTTGGACTTGGCGGCAGCACCAGGTGGAAAATCCACTCAACTAGCAGCTTATCTGGCTAATCAAGGAGTCCTTGTCTCCAACGAAATTTCAAGCAAGCGAGCTAAGATTTTAGTGGAAAATATGGAACGGTTTGGAGCTACAAACGTAGTCGTGACCAATGAGTCTGCGGATCGCTTAGCCAAGGTCTTTAAAGGATACTTTGATGTGATTGTCCTTGATGCTCCTTGCTCGGGTGAAGGGATGTTCCGTAAACAACCAGATGCCATGGATTATTGGAACATCGACTATCCGAATCAATGTGCCAGTCTCCAAAGAAAGATTTTAGAAGATGCAGTCACCATGCTTGCTGAGGGTGGCCGTCTGGTCTACTCGACCTGTACTTGGGCACCAGAGGAAAATGAAGAAATCGTCCACTGGTTGCTGGATACTTATGATTTTGAACTGCTTCCAGTCGAGCATGTGAACGGTATGGTAGCAGGTATTAATCTTCCTGAAACGGCTCGGATGTACCCTCATCATTTTAAGGGAGAAGGTCAGTTTGTTGCCCATTTGCAATTCAAGGGAGAAAATCCAGCAGCCAAATTCAAAGCCAGCAAGACCAATCTTAGTCGTGAACAGCTGGCCTTGTGGCGGGAATTTGCCCAAAAACATCTCAAAGTGACACTAACTGGCCTTCTACAAACTTTTGGAGACCAACTTTATCTCTTGCCAGAGATGCTACCTGATCTAGGGAAACTCAAAATTGCCCGAAATGGACTTCATCTGGGTACTTTTAAGAAGAAACGCTTCGAACCAAGTTTTGCTCTGGGATTAGCCTTGAAACCAAGTCAAGTAAAACAAAGTGTTGAAATCAATGATGAGGACTTTGTAAAATATGTGGCTGGTGAGACCGTTCAATTGTCTGAAGCTCGACCAAATGGCTGGTACCAAGTTGTGGTTCAAGGAAACGGATTAGGCTTTGCCAAGGTAACGGGAAATGTTTTGAAAAATTATTATCCAAAAGGACTCAGATTCAGGTGAAAAAGCTAGTCAAAGAGCCTATTCTATGTTATAGTGGAAGTATGAGTTTTTTCTGATAGTCTTTCATTATTACTTATATTATACGATGGAATTGTCCGCTCCTAAGAATGACTAGATAAAATAAAGCGGGATAATCATTGATGATAATTGGATGATCAGGACAAACGGAAGAAATCAGAACATTTATCATTATGTTCAAGGAGAATAACAGTGAAAAAAAGAAAAAAGCTCGTCATGTCTCTTGCAGCTCTTTTGATGGCAGGTTCTCTTGCAGGATGCGCTAGCTGGATTGATCGTGGAGAATCCATGACAGCCGTTGGTTCAACTGCTCTTCAGCCTCTTGTCGAAGCGGCAGCAGATGAATTTGGTTCTAGAAACATCGGAAAAACAGTCAATGTTCAAGGTGGAGGATCGGGTACAGGACTATCCCAAGTCCAGTCTGGAGCAGTTGACATCGGGAACTCTGACGTCTTTGCAGAGGAAAAAGAAGGAATCGATGCTTCAGCACTAGTAGACCACAAGGTTGCAGTGGCTGGTCTTGCAGTGATTGTAAACAAGGAAGTGGATGTTGAAAATCTCACAACCGAGCAACTTCGCAAAATCTTTACAGGTGAAGTGACCAACTGGAAAGAAGTTGGGGGCAAAGACCTGGCCATTTCAATCATCAACCGAGCAGCAAGTTCTGGTTCACGAGCGACGTTTGATACGGTGGTTATGAATGGCCAAGCAGCAATGCAGAGCCAAGAGCAGGATTCTAACGGGATGGTCAAGTCCATTGTATCCCAAACACCTGGAGCCATTTCTTACCTGGCTTTTGCCTATGTAGATGACTCCGTGAAAAGCATGAAACTGAATGGGTATGAGCCTACGTCTGAAAATGTAACGACCAACAACTGGCCTTTGTGGTCTTATGAACATATGTACACACTTGGTCAGCCAAATGAGTTAGCTGCTGAATTCCTGAATTTCGTTCTCTCAGATGAAGCCCAAAATGGGATTGTTAAGGGCATGGGCTATATCTCCATCAATGAAATGAAAGTCCAAAAGGATGCTTCAGGTATCGTTACAGCAGTAGAAGGAGGTCAATAATGAATCAAGAAGAATTATCTAAAAAATTACTCTCTCCTTCAAAGAACTCTCGGCTTGAGAAGTTTGGTAAAGGATTGACCTTCACTTGCCTTTCTTTGATTGTTATCATTGTGGCGATGATTTTGATCTTTGTAGCGCAGAAAGGCTTGTCGACCTTCTTTGTCAATGGGGTGAACATCTTTGATTTCCTCTTTGGACAAACTTGGAATCCTTCAGGGAAACAATTTGGTGCCCTTCCGATGATTTTGGGCTCCTTTATTGTGACGATTTTATCAGCCCTCATCGCAACTCCTTTCGCTATTGGTGCTGCAGTCTTTATGACAGAAGTCTCACCAAAGGGTGCAAAGATTTTGCAACCAGCCATTGAACTCCTCGTCGGTATTCCTTCAGTCGTCTATGGATTTATCGGTTTGCAAGTTGTGGTGCCTTTTGTTCGTAGCGTCTTTGGTGGAACTGGTTTTGGGATATTGTCAGGGATTTTCGTTCTTTTTGTCATGATCCTACCAACTGTAACCTTTATGACAACAGACAGCTTGCGTGCTGTTCCTCGTCATTACCGTGAAGCCAGTTTGGCTATGGGAGCCACTCGTTGGCAAACCATCTGGCGTGTGACCTTGAAAGCAGCACGTTCAGGTATTTTTACTGCAGTGGTCTTTGGGATGGCGCGTGCCTTCGGTGAAGCCCTTGCTATTCAGATGGTGGTCGGAAACTCAGCAGTTATCCCAACCTCGCTAACAACACCAGCTGCGACTTTGACTTCTGTTTTGACTATGGGTATCGGAAATACCGTCATGGGAACGGTTGATAATAACGTTCTCTGGTCACTGGCCTTAGTCTTGCTCTTGATGAGTTTGGCCTTTAACAGTGTGATTAAATTGATTACGAAAGAAAGAGGAAAGAAAAACTATGCACGCTAAGAAATTAGATAAACTTGCAACAGCTGTCCTCTATACCATCGCGGGTATCATCGTTGCCATCTTGGCATCCTTGATTCTCTATATCTTGGTGAGAGGGTTACCGCATATCTCTTGGTCCTTCTTGACAGGGAAATCCTCCTCTTATCAAGCAGGTGGGGGTATCGGGATTCAGCTCTACAATTCCTTCTTCCTTTTGGTCATTACCTTGATCATTTCTGTTCCCCTGTCTATGGGAGCTGGCGTTTTCCTCGCTGAGTATGCCAAAAAAGGACCTGTGACCAATTTTATTCGTACCTGTATTGAGATTTTGTCTTCTCTACCATCAGTCGTAGTGGGTCTCTTTGGTTACTTGATCTTTGTAGTCCAGTTTGAGTATGGATTTTCAATCATTTCAGGTGCATTGGCCTTGACAGTCTTTAACCTCCCTCAGATGACTCGAAATGTTGAGGACAGTTTAAAACACGTTCACCATACGCAACGTGAGGCTGGTTTGGCTCTTGGAATTTCTCGTTGGGAGACTGTAGTTCATGTTGTCATTCCAGAAGCCCTTCCAGGTATCGTAACGGGTGTTGTCTTGGCATCTGGTCGTATCTTTGGTGAAGCAGCTGCTCTTATCTATACGGCAGGACAATCCGCTCCAGCCCTTGACTGGTCTAACTGGAATATCCTCAGTGTTACCAGTCCTATCTCAATCTTCCGTCAAGCAGAAACCTTGGCAGTCCACATTTGGAAGGTCAACAGTGAAGGAACCATTCCTGATGCTACTATCGTATCAGCAGGTTCTGCCGCCGTGCTCCTCATCTTTATCTTAATTTTTAACTTTGGAGCACGCAAACTCGGAAGCTATTTACACAAGAAATTAACCGCTGCCTAAAGGAGAAGCCATGTCAAAATATAACTGGGACGAAAAGCATATCATCACCTTCCCTGAAGAAAAAGTGGCCCTCTCTACCAAGGATTTACATGTTTACTACGGTAAAAATGAATCCATCAAGGGCATCGATATGCAATTTGAAAAAAATAAAATTACAGCCTTGATTGGCCCCTCTGGATCAGGGAAATCTACTTATCTTCGCAGTCTCAATCGGATGAATGATACCATTGATATTGCCAAGGTCACAGGTCAAATCCTCTATCAAGGGATTGACGTTAATCGTCCAGAAATCAATGTCTATGAGATGCGCAAGCATATCGGAATGGTCTTTCAACGTCCAAATCCATTTGCCAAGTCTATTTATCGCAACATTACTTTTGCTCATGAACGTGCAGGTGTTAAGGATAAGAAAGTACTTGATGAAATTGTAGAAACCTCTTTAAGACAGGCTGCCCTTTGGGACCAGGTCAAAGACGACCTCCACAAATCAGCCTTGATGCTTTCTGGAGGTCAGCAGCAACGTCTCTGTATCGCTCGCGCCATCTCTGTCAAGCCAGATATCCTCTTGATGGATGAACCGGCGTCAGCCTTGGATCCGATTGCGACAGCACAGCTGGAAGAAACCATGTTGGAATTGAAGAAGGACTTTACCATCATCATCGTTACCCACAGTATGCAACAGGCTGCGCGTGCAAGTGACTACACTGGATTTTTCTACTTGGGTGACTTGATTGAGTATGATAAAACATCCAATATTTTCCAAAATGCTAAGTTACAGTCAACCAATGACTATGTAACAGGACACTTTGGTTAGAAAGGAAACGGTATGTCAGAAGCGATTTTACAGGTGTCAGACCTGTCCGTTTATTACAATAAAAAGAAGGCCTTGAATAGTGTTTCCCTTTCTTTCCAACCTAAGGAAATAACAGCCTTGATTGGTCCTTCTGGATCAGGAAAGTCTACCCTGCTCAAAGCTATCAACCGCATGGGCGATCTAAATCCTGAGGTGACAACAACTGGATCAGTGGTCTATAATGGTCACAATATCTACAGCCCCCGTACCGATACGGTTGAATTGCGTAAGGAAATCGGGATGGTCTTTCAACAGCCCAATCCCTTCCCTATGTCTATCTACGAAAATGTTGTCTATGGTCTGCGTATCAATGGAGTCAGGGACAAGCAAGTTCTTGATGAAGCAGTAGAAAAGGCCTTGCAACGTGCTTCTATCTGGGATGAAGTAAAGGATCGTTTGCATGATTCGGCCATTGGTCTTTCTGGTGGACAACAACAACGTGTTTGTGTTGCCCGTGTCTTAGCAACCAGTCCGAAAATTATCCTCTTAGATGAACCAACATCAGCTTTGGATCCTATTTCTGCAGGTAAGATTGAGGAAACCTTGTATGGTCTGAAAGATAAATACACCATGCTCTTGGTAACGCGTTCGATGCAACAAGCCTCTCGTATCTCTGATAAAACAGGATTTTTCCTAGATGGAGATTTGATCGAGTTTAACGATACGAAGAAGATGTTCCTAGACCCACAAAACAAGGAAACAGAAGATTATATTACAGGAAAATTTGGATAAGGAGTTGAATGATGTTACGATCTCAATTTGAAGAAGATTTGGAGAAATTGCATAACCAGTTCTATGCTATGGGACAAGAAGTGCTCTCGCAGATCAATCGTACAGTGCGTGCCTTTGTTACGCATGACCGTGATTTGGCAAAAGAAGTCATCGAAGACGATGCAGAAGTAAATGAATATGAAGTGAAGTTGGAAAAGAAATCATTTGAAATGATTGCCCTCCAACAACCTGTTTCGCAAGACCTTCGTACCGTCTTGACCGTTCTCAAGGCAGTGTCAGACGTGGAACGCATGGGAGATCATGCAGTGTCTATCGCTGAGGCGACTATTCGTATGAAGGGGGAGCAACGTATCCCTTCTGTTGAAGAAGAAATCAAAAAGATGGGACGCGACGTGAAAAACTTCGTTGAAGCAGCTCTAGATCTCTATCTCAACGGTTCTGTGGATCAAGCCTACGAAGTAGCAGCGATGGACGAAAAAATCAACCATTACTTTGATAGCATCCGAGATTTGGCTACAGAAGAAATTAGGAAAAATCCTGAAGCTATCGTTACAGGCCGTGATTACTTCCAGGTCATTTCTTTCTTGGAACGTATCGGAGACTACGCTAAAAATATCTGTGAATGGGTTGTTTACTTTGAAACAGGTAAGATTGTCGAACTATAAGAAACGGTTTAAATATACAGAAGAAAAGGCTGATTAAAATAAATCAGTCTTCTTTTTTATGAAAAGAATTGTTTTGCAATCAAAATCTGTAAAAGGGTTGACAACTATTTTTAAAAGAGTTATAATTATTCAGAATTAACAGAAAGGTCGTTTATTTATGAAATTTAAGAAATGGATATTAGTTGTGTGTAGTATGCTTGCCAGCATGATTTTAGTAGCTTGCCAGTCAGGAACGGATAGTTCCCAGTCTGCTGTGGACGCTATTAAACAAAAAGGAAAGCTAGTCGTTGCGACCAGCCCAGACTATGCGCCGTTTGAATTCCAAGCCTTGGTAGATGGTAAAAACCAAGTGGTTGGTGCAGATATTGATATGGCTCAAGCAATTGCAGACGAGCTTGGGGTTAAACTTGAAATCTCTAGCATGAGTTTTGACAATGTCTTGACCAGTCTTCAAACTGGAAAGGCTGACTTGGCCATTGCAGGAATTAGTGCTACAGATGAGAGAAAGGAAGTCTTTGACTTTTCAATCCCTTACTATGAAAATAAGATGAGTTTCTTGGTTAGAAAAGCCGATTTAGACAAGTACAAGGATCTTTCAAGCCTCGCAAGTGCCAATATCGCAGCTCAAAAGGGAACTGTGCCAGAAACCATGGTCAAGGAACAATTGCCAAATGCCCAGTTGACATCCTTGACCAATATGGGGGAAGCAGTCAATGAATTGCAGGCTGGAAAAGTGGATGCTGTTCATATGGATGAACCAGTTGCTCTTAGCTACGCAGGTAAAAACTCAGATCTCGTTGTTGCATCTGTTAACTTGACGATGAAAGATGGCGAAGCCAATGCTGTTGCTATCAAGAAGGATCAATCAGACTTGAAAGCAGTAGTCGATAAGGTTATCCAAAAACTGAAAGATGACGGAACCTATCAAAACTATCTTGAAAAAGCAGCGAAACTAACAGAAGTTGAACAATAAGAAAAAGCAGAGTTGGAGTTTAATCCAATTCTGCTTTTATGTATTCTAATAGCTCTTCTAGATTTTCAAGAGTGACTTTGGCAAACTGATAAGGGCAGATGTCCAAATAAGCCTTCTCAAAAAAGTCTAGTTTGAGTGAGCTGTGTTTCAGACTGGCAATCTTAGGATAGTTTCTCAAATCAAGCAAAAGACCATCGTGTAGAGGGTAGTGGGGCAAGGGGCAGGTGTTTTCTTCAAGCACTTTCTTTATCTGAGCCTGATAGTTCTCTTGAAGGCTAAGGCGAGCCAGTCGATTTTTTTCAAATAACTGGCTATCAATGTAAAGAGAAAGAGCCTTTTGCATGATGAGATTGCTGTCATAGTCCAGGATATTTTTGTAGGAAACAAAGGCCTCTTTTAGGGCATTTGGGAGAATGAGAGCGGTAATACGAAGGGCTGGAAAGAGACTGGTTGAGAAGGACTTGATATAAATGACCCGATCCTCAGTATCCAGATAGTGGAAGGTTTGTCCCTTTTTAGAGTCTAAGTCACCTAGATAATCATCCTCGACGATATATACACCATACTGGTTTGCTAGATCCAGAATAGCCCTTTTTTCCTGATCAGAATAGGAATGACCAAGAGGATAGTGGAAACGAGGAATGGTATAGAAAAACTTGATTTTCCCAGATTTAAACTGTTCTTCCAGTTCTTCAAGGTTGATGCCATCAATTCGGCGTTCAATGGTCTGGCAGGCCAATCCCTGAGCGACCAAGAGACGATTCATCCGGTGGTAGGTCGGCTGTTCAACTAGAATCTCCGCTCCCTCGCTCGGAAAGTTAATCTGAGAAAGGATAAAGAGAGCTTGCTGGGTACCAGATGTTAGAACCAGTTGGTCGGGTTTGCAGTAGAGAGCCTGGTCAAAGAAGAGTTGATGGACAGATTGTCTGAGTTCCTCAAGGCCTTCTTGGTTATCATAGTAGTTGAAGAGATAGTTTTCTCGACCTATCAGGGTTTCATTGACACAGAGCCGAAAGTCGTCATAGGCACTGGCATGTTCGTCAGTGACTTCGATTTCCAAGTCCTGATGCCGCCCCTGTTCTAGAACATAATAGCCACTTTGGGGCTTGGCATAGAGATATTGTTCATGGCGTAATTCCAGCAGGGCTCGCTGGATAGTGTCCTTGCTACAGCTGAAGTCTTGGCTCAGTTGACGGATAGAGGGAAGCCGGCTACCTGTTGGAAATTTTCCTGATTCGATACCCTTTTTTAGAAAGGAAACGACTGCTTGGTATTTACTTTCTTTCTTCATTCCAGACCTCCGTTGATTTTGTTACATTGTACCTTTTTTTTGCCTCCTTTGCAATGGGAAAAGCATTCCCCCTTTCACAACTAGGAGCAAATGTGGTATACTTAGAAAGTATGATGATTCATTGAAAAGAAGATAAGAAAGAGAATGGATAGAAAAGTGCAGGAACCGGTTAAATTATTTCAATACAATACTCTAGGTGCCCTAATGGCAGGTCTCTATGGTGGAACCATGACAGTGGAAGAGTTGCTGGAACATGGTGACCTCGGCTTAGGGACATTGGATTCGATTGATGGGGAATTGATCGTCCTTGATGGCAAGGCTTATCAAGCCAAGGGATCTGGTCAAACGCCTGAAATCGTTGAAGTGGTAGCGGATGCTCTTATTCCCTATGCAGCAGTGGTTCCTCATCAGGCAGAAGTGATTTTTCGTCAGCGCTTTGAGATGACGGACAAGGAATTGGAAAAGCGAATTGAGTCCTACTATGATGGGGAAAATCTTTTTCGTTCCATCAAGATTCATGGCGAATTTTCACAAATGCACGTACGGATGATTCCTAAATCCACTCCTGATACCAAGTTTGCTGATGTAGCGACTCACCAACCTGAATATAGCCGTGAAAATGTATCGGGAACCATTGTTGGATTTTGGACACCGGAGATTTTCCATGGAGTGAGTGTTGCAGGCTACCATTTGCATTTTATCTCAGATGATTTGACCTTTGGTGGGCATGTGATGGACTTTGTTATCAAAGAAGGAATGATTGAGGTTGGGGCAGTCGACCAGTTGGACCAACGTTTTCCAGTCCAAGATCGCCAGTATTTATTTGCCAAATTTAACGTTGACGAGATGAAGAAAGATATTGATAAGTCAGAATAGGAGAAAAAGATGACAGTACATATTATCCTTACCATGATAGCTTTGGTTCTCATTCTAGTAAGTGGAACTTGGTATGCCAAAAAACGGTTTAAAATCTCTCTTGCAGTGATGGGCTTGGGGGCAATCGCATTTTTTGTTTCTTCTCAAGTGTTAGAGAAGATTGTTCACCTTCTGATACTCCATCCGCAAAAAGATGGAACCATTCCGCTTATGCAGGAGCAGCCTTTCTTATATGTCCTTTATGGAATCGCCATGGCAGCCCTCTTTGAGGAAACAGTTCGTCTTGTCTTTTTTAAATGGTTGGAGAAAAAGAGAAAGCTAGAAGATCGAGATGCTTTGGCTTATGGTTTGGGACATGGCGGCTTGGAGATGCTCTATCTCGGAATGGGAAGCTTGATCAGTCTTTTGATTCTCTTTTCACTCATCCAGTCTTCAAATACTGATGTAGCCAATCTTCTTCCAAAGTCTACACTCGAAACGGTTCAGTCTCTTTCTGTATGGCAGGTTTATTTACTAGGAGTTGAGCGTGTTCTTGCTCTGGTTCTACAAATTGGTCTTTCCATCTGGGTCTATCAAAGTGTCCGTCAAAAGAAATGGATCTACCTCCTTGCTGCCTATGGTTTGCATGCCTTGTTTGACTTGGCTCCAGCCTTATCTCAAGTGGGCTGGATTGCAAATCCGCTTCTAGTTGAGTTTATTCTTCTCGTAGAACTTCTAGCCTTTATCTGGCTAACCAAATCTACATTTTGGAAAAAATCATAAAAAGAGGGGCGACCTCTTTTTTTATGTAATGATAAAACAAGCTCTTTTTATGGTCGTCAAATGTCTCTAAAAATGGTATAATGGAATGAATTTTGAAAAAGGAAGAGTGACATGTCAGTAAAAGAAAAAATGCTTGAAATCTTAGAAGGAATCGATATTCGTTTTAAGGAACCTTTGAAGACCTATACCTATACAAAGGTAGGAGGTCGAGCGGATTATCTAGTTTTGCCACGCAATCGCTATGAGATGGCCCGTGTCGTCCAATTTGCCAATCAAGAGAATATTCCCTGGATGGTGCTTGGGAATGCCAGCAATATCATTGTTCGTGAAGGTGGAATCCGTGGTTTTGTCATCTTGTGTGATAAGCTTAATAACGTTTCAGTTGATGGCTATACCATCGAAGCAGAAGCTGGAGCGAACTTGATTGAAACAACACGTATTGCCCTCTGTCATAGTTTGACTGGTTTTGAGTTTGCTTGTGGGATTCCTGGAAGTATCGGTGGAGCAGTCTTTATGAATGCAGGTGCCTATGGAGGAGAGATTGCCCATATCTTGCAGTCTTGTCAAATTTTGACCAAGGAAGGGGAAATCAAGACCTTATCTTCCAAGGCTTTGGCTTTTGGTTACCGCCATTCAGCTATTCAGGATTCTGGGGCTGTTGTTTTGTCAGCTAAATTTGCCCTTGCACCTGGAAATCATCAGGTTATCAAGCAAGAAATGGACCGCTTGACGCACCTACGTGAACTCAAACAACCTCTAGAATACCCATCATGTGGGTCAGTCTTTAAGCGTCCAGTGGGGCATTTTGCAGGACAGTTGATTTCAGAGGCTGGCTTGAAAGGCTATCGTATCGGTGGTGTGGAAGTATCTGAAAAGCATGCCGGTTTTATGATTAATGTTGCTGACGGAACGGCCAAAGACTACGAGGACTTGATCCAATCTGTTATCGAAAAAGTCAAGGAACACTCAGGTGTCACCTTAGAGCGAGAAGTTCGTATCTTGGGTGAACACGAATAACATTATTTTTACATAGCATTCAAAGATTGGGATTTTATCGCTAAATGAGGTTTAGGTCAATTTATTTCCTACGCTTGTGTCTAGCATTCTAACAAGGTCCCAATCTGTTAATTTACGAAGAAGAAGGAATTTAGAGGAATTGAAAAAACCAATTATTGAATTCAAAAACGTCTCTAAAGTTTTTGAAGACAGCAACACCAAGGTTCTCAAAGACATCAATTTTGAGTTGGAAGAAGGGAAGTTTTACACTCTTTTAGGCGCATCCGGTTCAGGAAAATCAACCATTCTAAACATCATTGCAGGTTTACTGGATGCGACGACAGGGGATATTTTACTGGATGGGGTACGGATCAACGACATTCCAACTAATAAACGAGATGTCCATACGGTCTTCCAATCCTATGCCTTGTTTCCACATATGAATGTGTTTGAAAATGTTGCCTTTCCACTCCGCTTGCGTAAAATCGACAAGAAAGAAGTCGAACAACGTGTAGCGGAAGTTCTCAAGATGGTTCAGTTGGAAGGATATGAAAAACGTTCCATCCGTAAACTTTCTGGAGGACAACGCCAGCGTGTGGCCATTGCCCGTGCCATTATCAACCAGCCCCGTGTGGTCTTGTTGGATGAGCCCTTGTCAGCGCTGGACTTGAAATTGCGAACAGACATGCAGTACGAACTGCGTGAACTGCAACAACGATTGGGGATTACCTTTGTCTTTGTCACTCACGATCAGGAGGAAGCTCTGGCTATGAGTGACTGGATTTTCGTTATGAACGATGGCGAGATTGTTCAGTCAGGAACACCTGTTGATATCTACGATGAGCCAATCAACCATTTTGTTGCGACCTTTATCGGTGAGTCAAATATCTTGCCAGGAACCATGATTGAGGACTACTTGGTTGAGTTTAATGGCAAACGCTTTGAAGCAGTCGACGGGGGGATGAAGGCAAATGAGCCTGTTGAGGTTGTCATTCGTCCAGAGGACTTGCGCGTCACTCTTCCTGAAGAAGGCAAGCTCCAAGTTAAGGTTGATACCCAGCTTTTCCGCGGGGTTCATTACGAGATTATCGCTTATGACGAACTTGGCAATGAATGGATGATTCACTCAACTCGTAAGGCCATCGTTGGTGAGGAAATCGGTCTGGACTTTGAACCAGAAGACATCCACATCATGCGTCTCAACGAAACCGAAGAAGAGTTCGATGCTCGTATCGAAGAATACGTAGAAATCGAAGAGCAAGAAGCAGGTCTGATTAACGCGATCGAGGAGGAAAGAGATGAAGAAAACAACCTCTAAACTCTTTGTAGTGCCCTACATGCTTTGGATTGCCCTCTTTGTTCTCGCACCCTTGGTCTTGATTTTCGGTCAATCCTTTTTCAACATTGAAGGCCAATTTAGTTTAGAAAACTATAAATCCTACTTTGCGTCACAAAACTTGACCTATCTTAAAATGAGCTTCAACTCTGTGCTCTATGCTGGGATTGTGACTATGGTGACGCTTCTCATCAGCTATCCAACAGCCCTCTTTTTGACTCGTCTCAAGCACCGTCAACTCTGGCTCATGCTGATTATCCTGCCAACCTGGATCAATCTGCTCCTCAAGGCTTATGCTTTTATCGGGATTTTTGGTCAAAATGGCTCTATTAATCAATTTTTGGAATTCATCGGAATCGGTTCGCAGCAGTTGCTCTTTACCGATTTCTCCTTTATCTTTGTCGCAAGTTACATCGAGCTTCCCTTTATGATTTTGCCCATTTTCAATGTCTTGGATGATATGGATAACAATCTCATCAATGCCAGCTATGACCTCGGTGCGACCAAGTGGGAGACCTTCCGCCATGTTATCTTTCCTCTATCTATGAACGGGGTGAGAAGTGGGGTTCAGTCTGTCTTTATCCCTAGTTTGAGTCTCTTCATGCTGACACGTTTGATTGGTGGGAACCGCGTTATCACATTGGGAACGGCCATTGAGCAAAACTTTCTAACCAATGACAACTACGGTATGGGTTCTACCATCGGTGTGATCCTCATCCTAACCATGTTCATCACCATGTGGGTGACCAAGGAAAGGAGAGAACGATGAAAAAATTTGCCAATCTCTATCTAGCCTTTGTCTTTATCATCCTTTATTTGCCAATTTTTTACTTGATTGGCTATGCATTTAATGCAGGGGATGATATGAACAGCTTTACAGGCTTTAGCTTGAGCCATTTTAAAACTATGTTTGGTGATGGTCGCCTCATGTTGATCCTCACCCAAACCTTTTTCTTGGCCTTTTTATCAGCCTTGATTGCGACCATTATCGGGACTTTTGGTGCTATCTATATCTATCAGTCTCGTAAGAAATACCAAGAAGCCTTTTTATCACTCAATAATATCCTCATGGTTGCGCCTGACGTTATGATTGGTGCCAGCTTCTTGATTCTCTTTACACAGCTTAAGTTTTCACTTGGCTTTTTGACTGTTCTATCTAGTCACGTGGCCTTTTCCATCCCTATCGTGGTCTTGATGGTCTTGCCTCGTCTCAAGGAGATGAATGATGACATGATTCATGCGGCCTATGACCTGGGTGCCAGCCAGTTTCAGATGTTTAAGGAAATCATGCTACCGTACCTGACTCCGTCTATCATTGCAGGTTATTTCATGGCCTTCACCTATTCGCTAGATGACTTTGCCGTGACCTTCTTTGTCACAGGGAATGGCTTTTCAACCCTGTCAGTCGAGATTTACTCTCGAGCTCGCAAGGGAATTTCGCTGGAAATCAATGCCCTGTCTGCCCTTGTCTTTCTCTTTAGTATTATCCTAGTTGTTGGCTATTACTTTATCTCACGTGAGAAGGAGGAGCAAGCATGAAAAAACTCTATTCATTTTTAGCAGGAATTGCAGCGATTATCCTTGTCTTGTGGGGGATTGCTCATCATCTAGATAGTAAAATCAATAGCCGAGACAGTCAGAAATTGGTTATTTACAACTGGGGGGACTATATCGATCCAGAACTCTTGGAGAAATTCACAGAAGAAACAGGAATCCAAGTACAGTACGAGACCTTTGACTCCAACGAAGCTATGTATACCAAGATAAAGCAGGGTGGAACGACCTACGACATTGCCATCCCAAGTGAGTACATGATCAACAAGATGAAGGACGAAGACCTCTTAGTTCCTCTTGATTATTCAAAAATTGAAGGAATCGAGAATATCGGACCAGAGTTCCTCAACCAGTCATTTGACCCGGGCAATAAATTCTCCATCCCGTACTTCTGGGGGACCTTGGGAATTGTCTACAATGAAACCATGGTAGAGGAGGCGCCTGAGCATTGGGATGACCTCTGGAAACCAGAATACAAGGATTCCATCATGCTCTTTGATGGGGCGCGTGAGGTGCTGGGACTCGGGCTTAACTCACTCGGTTACAGTCTCAACTCCAAGGATCCTCAGCAGCTGGAAGAGACAGTGGATAAGCTCTACAAACTGACTCCAAATATCAAGGCCATTGTGGCGGACGAGATGAAGGGTTACATGATTCAGAACAACGCTGCTATCGGTGTGACTTTCTCTGGGGAAGCTAGGCAGATGTTGGAGAAAAATCCTAACCTCAAGTATGTCGTTCCGACTGAGGCCAGCAATCTCTGGTTTGATAACATGGTCATTCCAAAAACCGTGAAAAACCAAGATGCGGCCTATGCCTTTATCAACTTTATGTTGAAACCCGAAAATGCTCTGAAAAATGCGGAGTATGTAGGTTATTCAACACCAAACCTACCAGCTAAGGAAATGCTCCCAGAGGAGACCAAGGAAGATAAATCCTTCTATCCTGACGCTGATACCATGAAACACCTAGAAGTTTATGAAAAGTTTGACCATAAATGGACAGGCAAATATAGCGACCTCTTCCTACAGTTTAAAATGTATCGGAAGTAGGAATTAAATGTAAGAAACGAATCAGTTAAGCTGGTTCGTTTTTTGTATTAAAAAAATTTATATTTGGGCTTGACAAAAGGAATTTTAATGATAAAATAGTATCCTTTATACATTTAGGAGGTATCTATGAGATGAGTGATTTATTTGTTCAAAGGTCTAACTATTCCCTGAGTCTTAGCAATCATAAGATTATCGTAAAAAATGGTCAAGGTCAGATTGTTAAAGAAATTTCTATTCACTTAGTAGAGAATCTTTTGATTTTTGGTCAAGTACAGGTAACTACATAGTTACTTAGGGTTCTAGCTAAGAAAAATGTCAATGTCTATTATTTTACTGGGGAGGGGAGAAGGATTTTTATCCAGGCCATGAGAGAGCGCATGTTGGAAATCCATCAGTATGTCGAAGTCGACAAAAAACGCTATACTTTTTTCTATATGGCAGATCTGCAAATTAAGGGATTGATTCGAGCTTTTGAGAGTCTAAAACCCGAACTTTATGTTACAGGCTATACAGGAGAATAATCGTGGGACTTTATTTTAATCTTTCAACAGAAGAGAAGGAGTTTGCTAAGAAAAAGTCTTTCTTTTGTATTATCATATATGACATTGTTAGTAATAAGAGGCGTCTGAAACTCGCAAAGTTACTAGAGGGATTTGGTATCCGAGTCCAACGATCATGCTTTGAGATTGACCTAGAGAAGTCCAACTATCGTAGCTTGCTGAGTGAGTTGCAAGCATTCTATGATGCTGACCAGTTAGACAATATCATTGTTTACGTTGGAAATCGAGAAGAAACCTTGCGCTTAAATACAGATGAAGTTGAGATAGAAAAGGAAGATTGTTTGTTCTTTTGAGATGAAAACTCTTACAAAATATGGTATACTAATAGTAGTTTCCAATAGGTTATATCTAGTGCTTGTTATAGGTTTACATACAAGATATGGGGTATAGATACCTATCTACCTCGAGAGGGGCCGGAAACGAGTCTGACTTGATCTTATTGGCTTTGGCTTCACCATGTATAGATACCTATCTACCTCTAGAGGGGCCGGAAAAGCATTTACTGCGTTCTTAGCCAAAATTTCTACGATCGTAGTGACACCTACCTACCTCGGTAGGGGTCGGAAACCTGCGAATAGCTGGTAAGATCTCTGATGTCACCCGTATAGTTACCTATCTACCTCGAGAGGGGCCGGAAACTAGAAAATGTATTTTCCAACATTAGCGAAGTTACCTTGAAGATAAACACCTATCTACCTCGCGAGGGGCCGGAAACGCATTCAATGCTGGTACTGTTGCAGCTAACACGTCACTAAGTATAGCTCCCTATTTACCTCGCGAGGGGCCGGAAACGTGTCAATTTCCTTCTGTTTTACAGATTCGTTCTTGATTGGTACCTCGCGAGAGGTCGGAAACTTTGGATAATCACCTGTATGTTTCAATCCAGCTTTTTCCGGTATAGATACCCATCTACCTCGAGAGGGGCCGGAAACTCATTAGCAAGCGTTAATACATTGCGCTGAGTGCCAGCTTCTGTATAGCTCCCTATCTACCTCGCGAGAGGCCGGAAACCTGAATACCTATTGAGCGAAGATTTTATCAGCATAGGGTATAGCTCCCAATAAACCTCGCGAGGGGCCGGAAACGGATAAGAGCCATCAGGCTCCTCCCACCACCATCCGTATAGATACCTATCTACCTCGAGAGGGGCCGGAAACGCCAAGACAAGTGACATCATTGATTCCTGAGTTCGTATAGCTCCCTATCTACCTCGCAAGGGGCCGGGAACTGTAGAGATACACAAGTTGAGTTTGATTGACCATAGGGTATATCTACCTATCTCCCTCGCGAGGGGCCGGAAACAAATCATCCCAAAATGCACGAATGTAATTTTGAGCCTGGTATAACTATCTATCTACCTCGCGAGGGGCCGGAAACGCCATGTACCCTTTCTCATCGAACCAGTACCATTTTTATAGCTCCCTATCTCCCTCGCGAGGGGTCGGAAACTAAGCAGAACCTTTAGCAATCTTATCTCCAGCCTTAACCAGTATAGATACCTATCTACCTCGCGAGGGGCCGGAAACGGAACAAAAGTCCTATGGATGTGACCGAGACCACAGTATAGCTCCCTATCTATCTCGCGAGGGGCCTGAAATCGTAGCCACTTTGCTTTTTCCAAATCTGTCATAGTATAGCTCCCTATCTACCTCAAGAGGGGCCGGGAACTCGCTCCTTTGTTGATTAAATAAATTATTATTCACAACTTATAGATACCTATCTACCTCGAGAGGGGTCGGAAACGTGTATCCCTCTTTTTCTTGCATCTGGAACTTGAAAATGTATAGCCATCTATCCACCTCGCGAGGGGCCGGAAACCTCGCTAGTTCTGGATGCTGAGACAAAGGTCATAATTCGTATAGATACCTATCTACCTCGAGAGGGGACGGAAACCCTACACCAATACGAACCTGAGCATATTTAGAACCACCAGTATAGATACCTATCAACCTCGCGAGGGGCCGGAAACTATTCGCCAATTTGAATTTCTTGTCCGTCACGCACGTATAGCTACCTATCTACCTCGAGAGGGGCCGGAAACTTTGTGGATTCCAGCGAATTTAGCAGTTTTAGTTGTTGTGTATAGCTACCTATCTACCTCGAGAGGGGCCGGAAACCTTCAGCAATTCTAGTGTCAGTATAATACGCAGTGTGTATAGATCCCTATCTACCTCGGGAGGGGCCGGAAACTCCTCAGCTGTCACCCTAACCTTGTTTATAAGCCCATATAGATCCCTATCTACCTCGCGAGGGGCCGGAAACAGCAGAATCCAGATAGCTATGAATCGATTCACTTCACTTAAACAACCTATTTACCCTGCGAGGGGCCGGAAACCCTTTCCACGCATCATTCATCTGCTTAACTGCAGATTCAGGTATAGAAACCTATTTACATCGCGAGGGGCCGGAAACTCTCTATACCAGAAATGAATGTTTTCAAACAATGAAAGTATAGATCCCTATCTACCTCGCGAGGGGCCGGAAACCAGTTGCCAGTATAGCGATCATGCTTCACATCTAACTTGTATAGTTCCCTATCTACCTCGAGAGGGGACGGAAACAAGTTGGTTGTTAAGGTTAGAAAGGTATTTTTTGTACTCTTGTATAGATACCTATCTACCTCGCGAGAGGCCGGAAACTGGAAGGCGTGTCAACTTACTATCTTTTTCTTTGACGGGTATAGCTACCTATCAACCTCGAGAGGGGCCGGAAACTTTGCAAGAGCTTGGAACAATTGCTCAGGCTTAACCTTGTATAGATACCTATCTACCTCGAGAGGGGCCGGAAACATCGGCTGAAAAATAGTGACATTTCCTTTTAATTTACGGTAAGTATAGCTACCTATCTACCTCGAGAGGGGCCGGAAACGTAAATGAAACGAACTCTAAATCGTATGAGTCAAACGTATAGATCCCTATCTACCTCGAGAGGGGTCGGGAACTTCCCATTTTGAGTGCTTACGATAGATGCACTTGTATTCGTTTGTAAAGCTACCTATCTACCTCGCGAGGGGCCGGAAACTTTTGTAAACGTAGTTTCCAGTTATTTTTATTCATCGGTATATCTACCAATCTACCTCGCGAGGGGCCGGAAACAAATACCGCTTCTCTTTCTCGACCTCGTAACCGTCAAGTATAGCTACCTATCTACCTCGAGAGGGGACAGTTTCATAAGGGCAAAGGATTCCAAAAGTAAAAGAAAAAAAGCGCTCATGAGAAAGCAAAAGCGCAATTGTATCAATAAAGGAGGCATATGAAACACATCGAACTATCATTTAAGCGGATTGAGCAATCACCGAGCGACCTATCGACAAAATTTCAAGGTTTTCTTATGGAAAACATAGAACCAGACTATGTGACTTGGCTACATGAGCAAGAGACCAACCCCTACTCACTAAAAATCATCCATCAAAAGGACAAGACCCTATGGTCCCTTCACCTCCTGACGGATGAGGCTGTCAAGCAGATTTTGCCTGTTCTATTGGAGCTCAAGAAAGTAGAACTTCATGACTTGCCGACTCTTATGGTGGAGTCTTTGTCCATGCAAGATCTCAGTTCGGAGCAACTCTTTGAGTTCTTTAATGAAAACCAAGATCGGTCACTCTTTACCATTCATTTTCAAACTCCGACAGGATTTCGCTCCCAGGGAGAGTACGTACTCTTTCCTAGCATGCGCCTCATCTTTCAGAGTTTGATGATGAAGTATGCACGTCTGGTCGAGAATCGTCAGGACATCGAAGAGGAAACCCTGGACTACCTGGTCAAACATAGTAGAATTACCAGCTATCGATTGGAATCCAGCTATTTTAAAGTACATGGTAAGAAAATACCTGGATTCAGGGGAAGGTTGACCTTTAAAATTACAGGTCCAAATACCTTGAAAGCATACGCTAATATGCTTCTAAAATTTGGGGAATACTCAGGTCTAGGTATGAAAACTAGCTTAGGGATGGGAGGTTTAGAACTTGAAGAAAGAAAAGATTGACTTAGTCTATGGATCACTTTTGCACGCTATCGGCAAGGTGATTCAAGGTTCCAGGTATGATGAGAAAGACTTAGGTACCATTGGGTCCGAATGGTTTAGACGCTTTTCGGATAATGAAAAAATAGCCCAGCAGATAGCCAAGGCGACTTCTAGTGATTTGACGACGGATTTGGCTCCTGATAGTTTGGTCTATATCACGTCAGCTGCTGCAAAGATTGCTTCAGGACTAAAAGGGGCAGCAAGAATTCATGAAGGAAAAGAAGATTTCCTAAGCAAACAATCGGATATCTTCAATGTATTTTCAGATAGCCCTAGTCAGCGTTATCTCGATGCACGACTATTAGAGCTTGACGGGGAACCAAACTATGCTAAGGGATCGAGTGAGCCGTCTGACCAGTCAGACTATGACTTGATAGTAGAGACCTTAGAAAAAGAGTTTGAGAGATTGGACTTTAGCCAGTTTGAGATAGATACCCTTTTGAATCTTCTTGAGTCTACTCTTTCCTATGTGCCTGTTTCGACAAGGACCAAGGAATTATCAGATATTTCTCTAGCAACCTACAGTCGTCTGACAGCTGGCTTTGCCCTAGCTATAGAAAACTATTTAGCAGACAAGAATTGCCGTGACTATGAGAAGGTACTGGGGCAAGATTTAGAAGCTTTTTATAGCGAGAAGGCCTTTTTACTAGCAAGTTTTGACTTGTCAGGGATTCAGGATTTTATCTACAATATCGCAACAGCTGGAGCAGCCAAGCAACTAAAAGCACGTTCCTTGTATCTAGATTTTATGGGGGAACATATTGCTGACAGCTTACTGGAGAAGTTAGAGCTTACGAGGGCTAATCTTCTCTACGTCGGTGGCGGGCACGCCTACTTTATCCTTCCAAACACAGAAAAAACTAGAGAGAGCTTGGCTAACTTTGAAGCAGAATTCAATCAGTTTTTGGTCAAGCATTTCCAGACAGGCTTGTATGTAGCATTTGGTTGGAGTCCGTTTTCTGCCAATGATATGACAACGACACTGGCCGACTATCGAAAAGTCTATCAAACAACTAGTCGGATGATTTCCCAAAAGAAAATTTCTCGTTACGATGCCAAAACTCTCCTTGAACTCAACCAAGGAGGAAAAAGTTCCCAGATGGAATGTGCTATTTGCCATTCAGTCGAAAAACTTACCCAGCATAATGACCAAGAGGTCTGCCATATCTGTGCAGGAATGTATCGCTTTGCCAAGGAGATACAAGAAAGCTACTATATTGTGACAAAAGAAAAAGGCCTCCCGATAGGTCCGGGAGCCTATATTAGAGGTATTTCCAAAACCGACCTTGCTAAAGAAGAGTGGATTCGTGTTTATGTCAAGAATAGCTATAGTACAGATATCCTAAAAGCAACCCATGTCTTTGTCGGAGATTACAAGTATGATGAGATTTACGAGTATGCCAAACTATCTCAGGATAGGGAAACTGGACAAGGCATCAAGCGTCTGGCAGTAGTTCGACTAGATGTGGATGATCTAGGAGCAGCCTTTATGGCTGGGTTCTCCTATCAAGATGGTGGCAAATATAATACTCTGGCACGTTCGGCGACCTTCTCTAGAAGTATGAGTCTCTTCTTTAAGGTCTATATCAACCAGTTTGCCAAAGAGAAAAAACTATCGATTATATATGCCGGTGGAGATGATGTATTTGCTATCGGTTCCTGGCAGGATATTATTGAGTTCACCATTTGTCTCCGACAAAACTTTATCAAGTGGACAAATGGCAAATTAACCCTATCAGCAGGGATTGGTCTCTTTCCAGATAAAACCCCAGTTAGCCTCATGGCTGAAGAAACTGGTAAGCTAGAAGGAGCAGCCAAGGATAACGACAAGGATAGTATCTCACTTTTTGAAAAAAATTATACCTTGAAGTTCGACCAATTTATTGACAATGTCTATAATGGGAAACTGAAGAGCATTCGTTACTACTTTAATATTCAAGATGAGCGCGGAAAGAGTTTTGTATATAGACTTATTGAGCTCCTTCGGAACTACGATCGTATGAATATTGCTCGATTAGCCTATTATTTGACGCGATTAGAAGATCAAACTTCTAAGGATAAAAAAGAAGAATTTAAAGAGTTTAAAGATTTATTCTTTTCTTGGTATACAGGTAGAGATAATGAACGTAAGGAAGCAGAGATAGCTTTACTTCTATATATTTATGAGATTAGAAAGGATTCATAGATGGCAATTTTAACAGATGATAATTACGTAGATAAGGCAGAGAATGTTATTAAATCACTGAATCGAAACACTAGAGATTCTAGGAACCCTGAAGCATTCCTTTTAACAACTAGCAAAATTAGAAACCTACTAAGCTTGACGAGTACTCTCTTTGATGAAAGTAAGGTTAGAGAGTATAAGGATTTAGCTGACAAAATTGCTTATTTGAGAGTGCAGTTTGTTTATCAATCGGGCCGAGAAACTTCGGTTAAAGACTTGGTTAAAAAGGCTGAAATTCTAGACATTTTAAAAGAAATAAACAATCAAGAAAGTCTCCAACGTTTTTGTCGCTATATGGAAGCACTAGTAGCTTATTTCAAATTTTATGGAGGAAAAGATTAATGGCATTTGCAAAAATTCAAGTAACAGCACAAATTCGTCTAGAAACAGGACTTCATATTGGGACAAGCAATGCTTTTGCGGCAATTGGGGCTACTGATTCTCCTGTAATCAAGGATCCTATTACTAACTTACCCATTATTCCTGGTTCAAGTATCAAAGGGAAGATGCGCAGTCTTCTTTCAAAAGTTCATAATAAACGACTAGCTAAGAAACCAGGAGAAGATGGAGAAATTCTAAGTCGACTCTTTGGGAACAGTTCTGATAATCGCTATAAAATGGGGCGACTCATTTTTAGAGATGCTTTTTTAATCAATAAGGACAAGTTAGATTCATTAGGGGTCAAGAGTTATACTGAAGTTAAGTTTGAAAATACTATTGACCGTATCACTGCTGAAGCGAATCCAAGACAAATTGAACGTGCCATCCGTGAGAGTGCTTTTGCATTTGAATTAATCTATGAAATCACAGATGACAGTGAAGATCAAGTGGAAGAAGATTTCAAAGTAATACTTGATGGATTAAAACTTCTGGAACTTGATTATTTAGGTGGATCTGGCTCTCGTGGATATGGTAAAGTTGTTTTTGAGGATCTTAAAGCAAATACAGTTTTCGGAAACTATGATGTTAGTAGATTGAATGAACTTTTAACTACGGAGGTCTAGTATGACCTATAAGATGTATATTATGAACTTTCAGTCTGCTCACTTTGGAACAGGTACTCTGGATAGTTCTAAAATGACTTTTGCAGCTGACCGATTATTTTCTGCCTTAGCTATTGAGGCGAAAAAAATGGGGAAAATGGAGGAATTTGTGTCATTAGCAGGTCAAGATGATTTTGTTTTGACTGATGCATTTCCATATAAGTCAGGCCCATTTTTGCCTAAGCCGATAGGATTTCCAAAGTTTGAACAGCCGGACTTAACAACGGATGTCAAAGAAGTAAGACGTCAAGCTAAAATGGCAAAGAAACTTCAGTTTATCCCTTTGGATAAATTTGATTCTTATGTAAATGGAACGCTTTTTGAAGACGCAGAACATGCAGTAACAAACATCATCACTAAAAACCAACCTCATGTGGATGGACATCTTTATCAAGTTTCTACCGTTCGATTTGCAGATCAGTCTGCTCTCTATGTTATTGCTACCGAATCAAACCTCTTGAATGAACTCATGACAAGTTTGCAGTACGCGGGAATTGGGGGTAAACGTTCTAGCGGCTATGGACGGTTTGATTTAACCATTACAGACATACCTGATGCTCTTAAAAATCGTCTTACTAAGGTCCATCAAGGAACAGTCATGGCCTTAACAACTTCTTTACCCATTGAAAAGGAACTTGAACATGCTATGGAAACTGGTTCCTATTTACTAAGTAAATCAAGTGGTTTTGCCTTTAGTACAGAAACTAATGAAAATTATCGTAAGCAGGATTTATATAAGTTTGCTTCTGGATCTACTTTCTGTGAAACCTTTACAGGACAGATTGTAGATGTAAGGCCTCTTGATTTCCCGCATGAAGTATTAAACTATGCTAAGCCACTATTTTTCAAGATGGAGGGAGAAAGATGAAAACAGAATATAGAACCTTTCAATTCAGCCTCCTAGCCATGGCCCCTATTCATATTGGGAGTGGTGAGAAATATACTTCTCGAGAATTTATCTATGAAAAGGGGTACTTTTATTTCCCTGATATGGGTAAGTTTTATAATCGAATGGTGGAGAAAGGATACGATCAGAAGTTTGAGCGTTTTTTACAAGAGACAAAGCCAAACGCCAGAAATAATCGCTTGATTTCCTTCTTGGATGATAACCGGATATCTAATCGTGATTTCGGTGGTTACCGGATTGTTGAGACTGGTTTGGAAATTGAAAAAAATAATCGCGATTCCAAATTAGGCACGATAAATGAAGTTGCAAAATTTATTAGAGACCCTTTTGGGAGTCCGTATATTCCAGGTAGTTCCTTAAAGGGAGCTATTCGGACCATTTTAATGAATACCAATCCTGACTGGAACAATAGGAATGCAGTCGATTTTCGTGGGAGAGGTCCTAAAGAAAACAAAAAGATGATTCCATGGGGTGCCAAAAAGGGTCAAGAATTTAATGACTTGTTCAATGCTATTCGTGTTAGTGATAGTAAGCCATTTAACAATGAGCAGATTATTCTAGTTCAAAAATGGGATTATTCAGCCAAGTCTTTAACTGCCAAGCCTCTTCCTTTATACAGAGAAGCAATCGTACCCTTAACTAGAATCAGTTTCACCATTACTACAACCACTAAGGAAGCTGGAATCTTAATTGAGGAATTAGGACAGAGAGCGCAAGCTTTTTACAAAGAATATAAAGAATTTTTCTTATCAGATTTTCCTGAAAATAAGATTCAGCCAAATCTTCAATATCCTATCTATTTGGGAGCTGGAAGTGGAGCCTGGACAAAGACCTTGTTTCAACAAGCGGATGGAATCTTACAAAAACGGTATAGTCGAATGAAGACAAAGATGGTTGGTAAGGGAGTGTTGAAATTAACAAAAGCACCAATGAAAAATGTTAAAACAACACAAGCAACTCGAAAACTGATAATGAATGATGAGTCTTTCTATGAAATGGGGAAAGCTAATTTCATAATTAAGGAGATTAGTTGATGAAGGTTTTAATTTCAGCAGTGGGTGATACAGATCCAATCCGTAATTTTCACGATGGGGCTTTAGTTCATATTGCGAGAAAATACCGTCCAGAAAAGATAATTATTGTTTTTTCAGAGAGAACAATTAGTAAGAAAGATGATATTGATAAAGTAATTCACTCTATCGATTCTGAATACCTCCCAGAAATTGTATGTCATGAACCAATTATCTTGAATGAAGATGTATTTGTTTTTGATACCATGTATGAACAATTTGATGCTATTATACAAAAGTATTATACAAAAGACGACGAATTTATTCTCAATCTTTCAAGTGCAACTCCTCAAGTAAAATCGGCTTTGTTTGTGATTAATAGACTTAGTGAAATCAATGTCAAGGCAGTACAAGTTTCAAGTCCTGAAAATGATTCAAATGCAGGAGTTGGACATGATGATTCAGAAGATATTGACGCACTGATTGATACGAACTTAGATAACAAACAGGACTATATCGACCGAACCATTGAAGATACTTCAGAGAAGTTTAAACAAGGCTTAATGAAGAAAACTTTACGTGATTTTATTACGAAATATGATTACAAAGCTAGTTTAGAGGTTGCTAATCAATTATCAGACTTTCCTGGTTTGAAAGAATGTCGCAAGAAGTTGCAAGATATTGTAGATTCATTAGACAGGCAAGCTGTACCTCAAGTCCTCCAAAAGAAAAAATGGAGCGAAGAACAGAAAAAAGTATTAAATGCTTATTTGACTATTGATTTGCAAAAAGAACGTGGTAATTTTAGTGAAGGTCTGATTAGAATTAAAAACCTTACAGAGTTTATCTTAGAAGATTATATCGAAAATCGTTATCCAGGATTTTTGGATAATTACGTGAGTGAATCAGAGAAATATTATCTCGGGATTTGGGATTATAGTAAGATCTTAAAAGAAAAACATGAGTGGAATCAATATAAAAAAATCAAACCAGTTATTAGCATGAATTCAACTCGAAATACTGTAGCTCATAAATTGGATCCATTAGATTCTGAGGAATTAAAACAGTTAGGTCCTGTCCTAAAAACCTTAAAGGGACTAGTCAAGGAACAGTATCAACTCGTTGAGAAGGATTTTAGCTTTTACAAGGACTTAAATAAGGAATTATTAGAATTACTGAAATAATGAGAGGTAGAATATCTTGGAAATTTTAATTTCAGCAGTTGGAACGACAGATCCGATAAGCAATAATCGAGATGCAGCTTTATTACATATTGCTCGAACATATAGACCTGAACAAATTGTTTTGGTTTATAGTGAAGAAATGTTAGTAAAAAAAGATCTTGTTGAGAAAGCATTGTGTTCAATAGAGGGTTATCATCCTAAAGTGGTTATTGAATCAATCATATTGAAAAATGATGAAGTCTATCTGTTTGATAAAATGTATGAAGTGATGGGACAGATTATTGAAAAATATTCTGGAACAGATCATCAATTAATCTTAAATCTATCTTCAGGGACACCTCAGATTATTTCTGCTTTATTTGCCTTAAATCGAATTAATGATTATAATACGCAAGCCATACAGGTTGCAACTCCTAACAAATCTGCAAACAGAAAGTATGTGCCCCTTACAAGTGAAGGTGAGCAGAAGCTTTTTGACGAGAACGAGGATAATCAAAAGGATTACGAAAATCGTACAATCAAAGATGAATCAGAGAAATTCAATCAGTCTCTTATCAAGCGCCACTTAAGAAATTTAATCTCTTCTTATGATTATCTTGCTGCGGAAGAATTAGTTACTAGAAAAGAATACAATAAATTACTTTCTAAAAAGAAATTAGCTCGTTTAAGAGACATATTAAATGATTTTGTAAAAGTATTTAAAACTCAAGCGATTTTAAAAGATATTCAGGGATATTCACTCACAGAGGTTGAGAAAAAAGCTCTTAATTACTTTTTAATGATTGAAGTTTTGAAAGAGAGAGGGCAGGTTGCTGATGTCTTAATCAAATCAAAGTCTTATGTTGAATTTATCATCGAGGAGAAGATAAAGAAAGATTATCCAGATTTAATCAAATATGATGGGACTTTTCCAAAGTTAAATGAAGAATACAAGGATTTTGAAGCTATTTTAGATTTCATTGACCTAGAATTTAAGAAAGCCAAGGGTATAAAAGATGAGAAGGAAAGAATTTATTCCCCTCAGTCAACCTTAAATCTCTTGTCTTATGAAAATATTCTATCTTATTATCAAGTTTCTCCTGAATTAATTAAGTCAATAAAGCTAATAAATAGCTTAAATGGTGAGAGAAATAAGGTGGCACATGGCTTGTCAGAGATTGATAGTAAACTAGTCAATTCAAAGAAATTGCAACAGACAATAGATACCTTACGCTTTATTTTACAAGATACATTTGAGATTGATGATAGCTATTTCTCTTGTTATCAAACACTTAATAATGAAATGCTTGACTTACTTCGTCAATAATATACTTTATCAATAAATCGATTTGCTGATGATACATATAATGTGATTGCAAGTGCTTGCTTTCCTAGTTGACGCAGAACCCAAAAAACGATATAATAAAAAAGTTGAGAATTGATTTTCTGTCATCTTAGTCCAGAGAATTGGCGGTGCTGCGAGCCATCTAAGCTAGGAAATCATGCTACTCAATCAGACAATTGCATAAGATTATGAGAATGACAAGTTCATTGAATGAAGGTGGTACCGCGGTTTTTCGCCCTTCGTGATATGGACTTGTCTTTTGATTTTTGGAGGTGTTTATGAAGACATTTCTTGTCAAACAAAAGTTTCGTCTTGGAGGCGAACGTTTTGATATCAAGGATGATAGAGGAGTAGTGAACTATCAGGTGGAGGGATCATTTTTCCAAATTCCTAAGACCTTTACCATCTATGACGCCTATGGTGAGCAAGTCAGTGAGATTAGTAAAGAATTTTTCACTTTGCTTCCTCGCTTTACTATCCAGTTACGAAACGGTTCCAATTTCGTCATTCGTAAGAAGTTGACCTTCTGGCGAGATAAGTATGAGTTTGATGATCTCGGGCTTCGTATCGAGGGCAATATCTGGGATTTGAATTTCAAATTGCTGGATGATCGTGATCAACTTGTCGCCGAGATTCGGAAAGAGATTTTCCATTTGACCTCAACCTACAACGTAACCGTCTATGAAGACTCTTATGCAGACCTGGTCATTTCCCTCTGTGTCGCGATTGACTATGTGGAGATGCTGGAAAGTCAATCAAATTAAACAAGTAAATAAGGAGATATTATGAAACAACTATCTAGTGCTCAAGTTCGCCAAATGTGGCTAGATTTCTGGGCAAGCAAAGGCCACTCTGTAGAACCATCAGTGAGCTTGGTTCCAGTAAACGATCCAACTCTTTTGTGGATCAACTCTGGGGTAGCAACCCTTAAGAAATATTTTGACGGAACCATCATTCCTGAAAATCCGCGTATTACCAATGCGCAGAAAGCCATCCGTACTAATGACATCGAAAATGTCGGAAAAACGGCTCGCCACCATACCATGTTTGAAATGTTGGGGAACTTCTCTATTGGGGATTACTTCCGTGACGAGGCTATCACTTGGGCTTATGAACTTTTGACAAGTCCTGAATGGTTTGATTTCCCAGCTGAAAAACTCTACATGACCTACTATCCAGACGATAAAGATTCTTACAACCGCTGGATTGAAGTAGGAGTGGACCCAAGCCACTTGATCCCAATCGAAGACAACTTCTGGGAAATCGGTGCGGGGCCTTCTGGGCCAGATACTGAAATCTTCTTTGACCGTGGAGAAGCATTTGACCCAGAAAACATCGGTATTCGCCTGCTTGCAGAAGATATCGAAAACGACCGTTACATCGAAATCTGGAACATCGTTTTGTCACAATTTAACGCTGATCCTGCTGTTCCTCGTAGCGAGTACAAGGAATTGCCGCACAAGAACATTGATACGGGCGCTGGTTTGGAGCGTTTGGTGGCCGTTATCCAAGGGGCTAAGACGAACTTTGAAACAGACCTCTTCATGCCAATCATTCGTGAAGTTGAGAAATTGTCTGGTAAGGTCTACGACCAAGATGGCGACAACATGAGCTTCAAGGTCATTGCAGACCACATTCGTTCCCTTTCATTTGCCATCGGTGATGGTGCCCTTCCAGGAAACGAAGGTCGTGGTTATGTTCTTCGTCGTTTGCTCCGTCGTGCTTCTATGCACGGTCAAAAATTGGGTATCAACGAGCCTTTCCTTTACAAACTCGTTCCAACTGTTGGAAAAATCATGGAAAGCTACTACCCAGAAGTGCTTGAAAAACGTGACTTTATCGAGAAAATTGTCAAGAGCGAGGAAGAATCCTTTGCTCGTACCCTTCACTCAGGTCAACACTTTGCAGAAACCATCGTAGCTGACTTGAAAGCCAAAGGTCAAAACGTTATCGCGGGGCAAGATGTCTTCAAACTCTACGATACATATGGATTTCCAGTTGAGTTGACAGAAGAAATCGCTGAAGAAGCTGGTATGACTGTAGACCGTGAAGGTTTTGAAGCAGCCATGAAAGAGCAACAAGAACGTGCGCGTGCATCAGCTGTTAAGGGTGGCTCAATGGGTATGCAAAATGAAACCCTTCAAAACATTACAGTGGAAAGTGTCTTCAACTACAATGCCAGCCAATTGCCTTCTAAGTTGGTGGCTATCGTAGCGAACAATGCTGAAGTTGAAGCTGTTTCTGAAGGAACTGCCTCTCTCATCTTTGCAGAGACTCCATTCTACGCGGAAATGGGTGGACAAGTAGCTGACCACGGTCAAATCTTGGATGCTGCAGGAAAACTTGTGGCTACTGTGACAGATGTTCAAAAAGCGCCAAACGGACAAGCTCTTCATACTGTTGAAGTTCTTGCACCTCTTGCTTTGAACCAAGAATACATCTTGGCAATTGATACCAATCGTCGTCACCGTGTCATGAAAAACCACACAGCAACTCACTTGCTCCATGCGGCCCTTCACAATATCCTTGGCCACCATGCGACACAAGCAGGATCTCTGAACGAAGTCGAATTCCTTCGCTTTGACTTCACGCACTTCCAAGCCGTAACTCCTGAAGAGTTGCGTGCCATTGAACAACAAGTCAATGAGAAAATTTGGGAAGCAATGGCAGTAGAAACTGTTGAAACAGATATTGACACTGCCAAGGAAATGGGAGCTATGGCCCTCTTTGGTGAGAAATACGGTAAGGAAGTTCGTGTTGTGACTATCGGTGACTACTCAGTGGAACTTTGTGGTGGTACCCACGTTGGCAACACTTCTGAGATTGGTCTCTTCAAGATTGTCAAAGAAGAAGGGATCGGATCAGGAACTCGCCGTATCTTGGCAGTGACTGGTAAGGAAGCCTTTGAAGCCTATCGCGAACAAGAAGACGCTCTGAAAGCAGTAGCAGCAACCTTGAAAGCACCTCAACTCAAAGAAGTACCTCATAAAGTTGAAGGACTTCAAGAGCAACTCCGTCAATTGCAAAAAGAAAATGCAGAATTGAAGGAAAAAGCAGCAGCCGCTGCCGCAGGTGATGTCTTCAAGGACGTGAAGGAAGATAACGGCCATCGTTACATTGCAAGCCAAGTTTCTGTATCAGATGCAGGTGCCCTTCGTACCTTTGCGGACAACTGGAAACAAAAAGACTACTCTGACGTGCTTGTTCTTGTCGCAGCAATTGGTGACAAGGTCAACCTTCTTGTAGCCAGCAAGACAAAAGACATCCACGCAGGTAACTTGGTTAAAGAATTGGCTCCAATCGTCGATGGACGTGGTGGTGGTAAACCAGACATGGCCATGGCAGGAGGAAGCAACCAAGCTAAGATTCAGGAATTGCTGGATGCAGTAGCAGGTAAATTATAAGACAATAAAGATCTATCCATTTGGGTAGGTCTTTTTGTGCATACAAAAAAGCCAAATCCGGTTGGATTTGACTTATAACTGATAGGTTTATTTTGTTGCCCAGACACTGACTGAACCAGCCGCTACTGGGAATTCTCCATAACCGTCAGCATTGATCGTAACTTGTGCTGGATGATTTTCAAGGAGGTCAACAAAGGTTTGATCAGCCCATTCTGGACCAACAAACATAGACTTGCTGTTTTCTTGGTCGTTTGAGATAAGGACCGCGAGCGGTGTTTGGTTCTCAGCGCCTGAACGGACCCATCCAATACAGTTAGCATCGTCAAAGTAGTCTGTTTGCTCTCCATAGGCCAAGTCTTTTCGGATGGCTAGGAGACGGTCAAGAACTTCTTTGAAATCTTCTTGGGCATACTGCCCTGAAATGCCGTAATAGTCTCCATAAAAGACACATGGAAGACCTTGGTCACGAAGAAGGATGAGCGCATAGGCTGCTGGTTTAAACCATTCTTGGACGGTTGATTCAAGTGCCTGTCCTCTTTGAGTATCATGGTTGTCCACGAAAGTGACAGCCTTATCAGGTTTAATTTCCACTAAACTATCGTTAAAAATACTACGAAGGTCATAGCTTGATCCAGCTTGACTGGCTTCAAAGAGATTTTGGTGGAGACGAACATCGACAAGGTCAAAGCGTTCTTCTATTTTCTCGAGATAGTCCAGATTAGCTTCTTTGTCTGGATTCCAAAATTCCCCAAAAACATAGAAATCTTCACCGTACTTTTCCTTCATATCACGGATGAAATTGCCCATAAAGAAGGAATCAATGTGCTTAACGGCATCCAAACGGAAACCAGCTACACCAGTCGTTTCCATAAACCAGTCAGCCCAATCATAGAGGTTTTGGATGACTTCAGGATGCTTAAAGTCTAGGTCAGCGTACATGAGGTAGTCGTAGTTGCCGTTTTCGTTATCGACCAATTCCTCGTTTGCCCAACCTTTATTGTCTCCTTGGATCAGGTAAATACCAGACTTACGTCTCTTGGCATCGTAGTCTGTACCTGTAAAGTGGTACCAGTGCCATTCAAAGTCATTATAGGTTTTCTGACGTCCATCAAAAGTGAAGTGGGTCCATCCGTTGATAGTAAAGGGTTCGCTTAGTTGAACTGTACGGTCCTCGGGATCTACTTCGATAACTTGAAAGGCTTCTAATTTATCTGCTGCAGCCTTGTGATTGAGAACGATGTCAGCCATTGGTTGGATTCCGTGTGCCTTTAGGGCTTGAATGGCTTGAAGATAGTCTTCTTTAAACCCATACTTGGTACGTACAGTCCCTTTTTGGTGAAATTCACCTAGGTCAAAAAGATCGTAAACACCATAGCCTACATCTTTTTCGTTTGTTGCCTTGAAGGCAGGTGGCATCCAGACATGGCTGATACCAAGGTTTGCTAGGTGCTCTGCGTCATTTGTCAGTCGAGCCCAGTGCTGGCCGTCATGAGGCAGATACCATTCAAAGTATTGCATAAGTGTCTGATTTTGCATTGTTTTTCCTCTTGCTTATCCATGTTGTGTTTTATTCTACCATAAAGTTTAGAACTAGCCAAACGTTTGCGCAAGATTCTATACTCATTTCTGAATTTGTCTATTTTTAGCGCGTGAAAACTCTCCTTCCACTACAAGGGAGAGGATATCTTGGCGAAAAAGTAAATGACATAAACTTATTTGAACAAAAATGACACTCAGTAAACTAAAGTACAACTGGTTAAACGGTTTCTTTTTTGAGAATTGTCACAAAATTTGCTATAATAGTAGCTATGAATAGAATTAGAGTCAGCAGACGTGTTGAAAAAAAGCTAGCTAAGGGTCTAGTTCTTTTGGAAGCAAGTGATTTAACAGATATTGATCTGACGGATCAGGCAGTAGAAGTTCTTAGTCAAGACGGGAAGTTTTTAGGGAGCGCCTATCTTTCTCAGCAGAACAAGGGAATCGGTTGGTTCATCAGCAAGGAAAAGGTTCGTTTCAATCAAGCCTTTTTTGAAATTCTGCTTCGTAAGGCCAAGGAAGTTAGAAAGCCTTATTATCAAGATGACTTGACCACTGCCTTTCGCCTTTTTAACCAAGAGGGGGATGGTTTTGGTGGTCTGACTGTTGATCTCTATGGAGATTATGCTGTCTTTTCTTGGTACAACTCCTTTGTTTACCAGATTCGTGAGCTGATCGTAAAGGCTTTTAAGGAAGTTTTTCCTGAGATCTTGGGGGCTTATGAAAAGATTCGTTTTAAAGGTCTAGACTACGAGTCTGCCTCTGTTTATGGTGAGGACGCGCCAGATTACTTTACTGTTCTTGAGAATGGCGTTCTCTATCAAGTCTTTATGAATGATGGCTTGATGACAGGGATTTTCCTGGACCAGCATGAGGTTCGTGGGAGTCTGGTTGACGGTCTAGCCATGGGCAAATCCTTGCTCAATATGTTTTCCTATACGGCTGCCTTTTCTGTTGCTGCAGCTATGGGAGGTGCGAGTGAGACGACTTCTGTCGACTTGGCCAAACGGTCCAGAGAGCTGTCAGAAGCTCATTTTCAGGCAAATGGACTCAGCACGGACAATCACCGTTTTATCGTCATGGATGTTTTTGAGTACTTCAAGTACGCCAAGCGAAAAGGCTTGACCTATGATGTGATTGTTCTTGATCCGCCGAGCTTTGCCCGCAATAAAAAACAAACATTCTCTGTAGCTAAGGACTATCACAAGTTGATTTCCCAGAGTCTAGAGATTTTAAATCCGGGAGGCATTATCATTGCCAGTACCAATGCTGCCAATGTTTCCCGCCAGAAATTTACAGAACAAATTGATAAAGGTTTTGCAGGAAGAAGATATCAGGTTTTGAACCAATACGGACTTCCAGCAGACTTTGCCTATAATAAAAAAGATGAAAGCAGTAATTACCTCAAGGTGATTAGTATGAAGGTTAGTAGATGAAATTAATCGTTTCAGTGATGCCAAGAAGTTTAGAAGAAGCGCAAGAACTGGATGCAACTAGGTATGAAGATGCCGATATCATTGAGTGGCGTGCGGACTTTCTTACAAAGGACGCTATTTTACAGGTAGCACCCGCTATCTTTGAGAAATTTGCAGGACGCGAACTTGTATTTACCCTTCGGACCCGAGCTGAGGGAGGAGAAATCGAACTTTCCTCAGAAGAGTATGTTCAAATCATCAAGGAAGTTACTCAGCTTTATCAGCCGGATTATGTAGATTTTGAGTATTTCAGCTACAAGGACGTTTTTGAGGAAATGTTGGATTTTCCAAATCTTGTTTTGAGTTACCATAATTTCCAAGAGACACCTGAAAATATGATGGAGATTTTGTCTGAGTTAACCAGTCTCTCTCCGAAAGTGGTCAAGGTATCAGTTATGGCCCATACGGAGCAGGATGTTTTAGATCTGATGAACTACACACGAGGATTTAAAACACTCAATCCTGAGCAAGAGTACGTGACCATTTCCATGGGGAAAATGGGCAAGGTATCCCGTATTACTTCAGATGTGACGGGTTCAAGTTGGTCATTTGCTAGTCTGGATGAAGCGAGTGCCCCAGGTCAGATTTCGCTATCAAACATGAAGAAAATCAGGGAGATTTTGGATGAAGCTTGATGGCTATACACGTTTAGCTGCAGTTGTTGCCAATCCCATCAAACACTCTATTTCACCCTTTATCCACAATAGGGCCTTTGAGGCGACAGCTATTAATGGTGCCTATGTAGCTTGGGAGATTGAAGCGGGTGATTTGGCAGAAACAGTCGCCAATATTCGACGTTACCAGATGTTTGGCATCAACCTGTCTATGCCTTACAAGGAGCAGGTTATTCCTTATCTGGATGAGTTGAGTGATGAAGCTCGTTTGATTGGGGCGGTCAACACAGTTGTTAATCAAGACGGAACGTTAATTGGATATAATACAGATGGCAAGGGATTCTTTAAGAGCTTGCCTTCTTTTACAATCTCGGATAAGAAAATGACCATTCTGGGCGCAGGTGGTGCCGCCAAGTCCATTTTGGCGCAGGCTATTCTGGATGGCGTCAGTCATATTTCAGTCTTTGTGCGTTCAGTTTCCATGGAAAAAACAAGACCTTACCTAGACAAGTTGCAGGAGCAAACAGGTTTTAAAGTGGACTTGTATGCTTTAGAAGATCTTTCTGAATTGCAAGCAAGGATTGCTGAGTCGGACTTATTAGCCAATGCTACCAGTGTGGGCATGGATGGCCAGTCGTCCCCGGTTCCAGAAAGCATCAATTTGCCAGAGGCTCTCTTGGTCGCAGATATTATTTACAAACCCTTTGAGACGCCATTTTTGAAATGGGCTAGAAGTCAGGGGAATCAAGCAATCAATGGCCTTGGGATGTTGCTCTACCAAGCTGCTGAAGCTTTTCAACTGTGGACAGGTAAAGAAATGCCGACAGATGAGATTTGGCAGTCCTTAACAGAAAAATATAAATAGTGAAAAGGAGACCCTACTATGAAAATCAGAATCGATATTCCGCATCATCCTTATGATATTCAGATTGAAAAAGGTTGTCTAGCTCAGGCTGGTCAGTGGTTGCGAGAACTCTGGCAACCTCAAAAAGTGGTTATAGTAACCGACAACCATGTAGCTTCTCTCTATGCAGAGAAGGTTAAACTCAGCCTAGAAGATGCTGGTTTTCAGGTAGCTGTTTTTGACTTTTTAGAAGGCGAAGAACGAAAAAATTTAACCACTGTTCAGAAAGTCTATGAATTTCTAGTCAAGCAAGGTCTGACTCGTAGCGATGGGATTGTGGCTCTTGGCGGTGGTGTCGTTGGAGACCTGGCTGGTTTCGTAGCCTCTACCTATATGCGGGGCATTCACTTTGTTCAGATTCCGACTAGTTTGACAGCCCAGGTGGATTCTTCTATCGGTGGAAAGACGGGTGTCAATACTCCTTTTGCTAAAAATATGGTGGGAACTTTTGCACAACCAGATGGAGTTCTAATCGACCCGCTGGTCCTTGAAACGCTCGGAAAAAGAGAGCTGATTGAAGGAATGGGTGAGGTTATCAAGTACGGCCTGATTGAGGATCCAGAACTGTGGGCTCTCTTGACGGAGCTGGATGGTTCTGTAGAGAGCATTCTGGAGCATGCAGAGACTTTGATTGAACATTCTTGTCAGGTGAAGCGCAAGATGGTGGTTGAGGATGAGTTGGATAACGGTGTTCGCCTTTACCTCAATTTTGGGCACACTATTGGTCATGCTATTGAAGCAACGGCCGGTTATGGCAAGGTCATGCATGGAGAGGCTGTGGCTATGGGAATGGTGCAGATTTCCAAGGTTGCTGAGGAAAAAGGCCTTATGCCAGCTGGTATTACCCAATCTATCACAGAGATGTGCCAGAAATTTGGTTTGCCTGTCAACTATGAAAACTGGGATGTTGATAAGCTTTATCAAGCACTTACTCATGACAAGAAAGCGCGAGGTAATACCTTGAAATTGGTCTTGGTGCCAGAGCTTGGTTCGGCAACCATTCACCCAGTTTCTCTGGAAGAGATGAAAGACTACTTGGTAAAATAAGGAGAACGTATGAGATATTTAACTGCAGGAGAATCACACGGCCCCCGTCTGACGGCTATTATTGAAGGAATTCCAGCGGGACTTCCTTTGACAGCTGAGGATATTAATGGGGACCTTAAACGCCGTCAGGGTGGCTACGGTCGTGGTGGCCGTATGAAAATTGAGAGTGATCAGGTTATCTTTACTTCTGGTGTTCGTCACGGGAAGACGACAGGGGCTCCCATTACTATGGATGTTATCAATAAGGACCACCAGAAATGGCTGGATATCATGTCTGCGGAGGACATTGAAGACCGCCTTAAAAGCAAACGAAAAATTACCCATCCTCGTCCAGGTCATGCTGATTTGGTTGGGGGCATCAAGTACCGTTTTGACGATTTGCGAAATTCTTTGGAGCGTTCATCAGCTCGTGAAACAACCATGCGAGTAGCAGTTGGAGCAGTAGCCAAACGTCTCTTAGCTGAACTGGATATGGAGATTGCCAATCATGTCGTGGTCTTTGGTGGCAAGGAAATCGATGTACCTGAAAATCTGACAGTGGCTGAGATTAAGGAACGAGCTGCCCAGTCTGAAGTTTCTATTGTCAACAAAGAACGAGAACAGGAAATCAAGGACTATATTGACAAAATCAAACGTGACGGTGATACCATTGGTGGGGTTGTGGAGACAGTCGTCGGAGGCGTACCAGTTGGTCTTGGTTCCTATGTCCAATGGGACAGAAAATTAGATGCGCGATTGGCCCAAGCAGTTGTTTCTATCAATGCCTTTAAAGGGGTGGAATTTGGTCTCGGCTTTGAAGCTGGTTACCGAAAAGGCAGCCAAGTTATGGATGAAATTCTCTGGTCTAAAGAAGACGGATATACTCGTCGTACCAATAATCTAGGTGGTTTCGAAGGTGGTATGACCAACGGGCAACCCATCGTTGTTCGAGGTGTCATGAAACCCATTCCCACTCTTTATAAACCACTTATGAGTGTGGATATCGAGACTCACGAATCTTACAAGGCAACTGTGGAAAGAAGTGATCCGACCGCTCTTCCAGCAGCAGGTGTGGTCATGGAAGCTGTTGTGGCAACGGTTCTGGCGCAGGAAATTCTTGAAAAATTCTCATCGGACAACCTAGAGGAATTAAAGGAAGCGGTAGCCAAACACCGTGAGTATACAAAGAACTATTAAGGAGTTCCTATGGCAAAAACAGTCTATATAGCAGGTCTTGGATTGATTGGAGCTTCTATGGCCCTAGGTATCAAGCGTGATCATCCTGATTATGAAATTCTAGGTTATAATCGCAGTCAGGCTTCGAGAGATATTGCCTTGAAAGAAGGTATGATTGACCGTGCGACGGATGATTTTGCCAGTTTTGCTCCTTTGGCAGATATCATCATCTTGACCTTGCCAATCAAGCAGACCATTGCTTTTATTCAGGAGTTGGCAGGTTTGAACTTGAAAGAAGGCGTCATTATCTCGGACGCGGGCTCAACCAAGTCAGCCATTGTGGAAGTTGCTGAGGAATACTTGGCTGGCAAGTCAATTCGTTTTGTCGGGGCTCATCCTATGGCTGGTAGCCACAAGACAGGAGCTGCCTCTGCGGATGTCAATCTCTTTGAAAATGCCTACTATATCTTTACTCCATCTAGCTTGACCACTCCAGAAACCCTTTCAGAAATGAAGGACCTACTTTCTGGTTTACATGCTCGTTTCATTGAAATTGATGCCAAGGAGCACGATCGAGTGACTTCACAGATTAGTCATTTTCCACATATCTTGGCATCAGGTCTCATGGAGCAAACAGTTATCTATGCTCAAGAACATGAGATGACAAGGCGCTTTGTGGCTGGTGGTTTTCGAGATATGACTCGAATTGCAGAGAGTGAACCAGGTATGTGGACTTCTATTCTTTTGTCCAATCGCGAGACCATCCTAGAGCGGATTGAAGATTTCAAGGAACGCTTAGATGGGATTGGTCAGGCTATTAGCAAGGGGGAAGAAGAGCAGATTTGGAACTTTTTCAACCAAGCGCGTGAGCAACGTCAGGCCATGGAAATCCATAAACGTGGAGGCGTGGACAGTTCTTATGACCTCTATGTTGATGTTCCCGATGAAGAAGATGTTATCTTGCGGATTTTGGAATTGCTAAGAGGAACTTCCTTGGTCAACATTCACATCAACGAAGAAAACCGTGAGGATATTCACGGGATTCTCCAAATTTCCTTTAAAAATGCTCAGGATTTGGAACGTGCTGAGCGCTTAATTTCAGAAAATACGGACTACACAGTCGTCATCAAATAAGGAGAAAATCATGTCAAATATTTATGATAGTGCAAATGAACTCAGTCGCGGCTTACGCGAATTACCAGAATACAAGGCTGTCAAAGCAGCCAAAGATGCCATCCAAGCAGATGAACAAGCTAGCAAGATTTTTGCAGATTACCTTGCCTTCCAGCAAGAAATCCAAGTCATGGCTCAAACTGGACAAATGCCAGATGCTTCTTTCCAAGAAAAGATGCAGTCTTTCAGCAGGCAAATCCAAGAGAACGCTCTTTTGTCAGATTTCTTTGCCAAACAGCAACAATTGTCTATTTACCTTTCAGACATTGAAAAAATTGTCTTTGAACCTGTTTCGGAATTATTGAAATAGTATTTTATCTGTATAAAAGCCAGAAATTTCAGGAATTTCTGGCTTTTTTGTGATAAAATAAGAAAAGTATTGCAAGTATGAGGTCAACTATGAAACTAAAAACAAACATTCGCCACTTACATGGCAGTATCCGGGTACCAGGTGACAAGTCTATCAGCCACCGTTCGATTATTTTTGGAAGTTTGGCTGAGGGCGAGACTAAGGTTTATGATATTCTGCGTGGAGAGGATGTGCTCTCAACCATGCAGGTTTTTCGTGATCTTGGTGTTGAAATTGAGGACAAAGATGGGGTTATTACCATTCAAGGTGTAGGCATGGATGGCTTAAAAGCTCCGCAAAACGCCTTGGATATGGGAAATTCTGGCACCTCGATTCGCCTGATCTCAGGTGTCCTTGCTGGTGCAGACTTCGAAGTAGAGATGTTTGGAGATGATAGTCTTTCTAAACGTCCTATGGACCGTGTGACGATTCCATTGAAAAAAATGGGTGTCAGCATTTCAGGGCAAACTGAGCGAGACCTGCCTCCTCTTCACTTAAAAGGGATGAAAAACCTAACACCTATTCACTATGAGTTGCCAATCGCCTCTGCTCAAGTCAAGTCCGCCTTGATATTTGCAGCCTTGCAGGCTCAGGGGGAGTCCGTTATTATCGAGAAAGAATGTACTCGTAACCACACTGAAGATATGCTACAACAATTTGGTGGCCATTTAAGTGTGGAAGGTAAGAAAATCACAGTCCAAGGACCACAAAGACTGACCGGACAAAAGGTAGTTGTTCCAGGAGATATTTCCAGTGCAGCCTTTTGGTTGGTCGCAGGTTTGATTGTTCCAAACTCTCGTGTGGTGCTGCAGAATGTGGGCATCAATGAAACGCGTACTGGTATTATTGATGTCATTCGCGCCATGGGTGGAAAACTAGAAATAACTGAAATTGACCCAGTCGCTAAATCAGCAACCCTGACTGTCGAGTCTTCAGACCTGAAAGGAACAGAGATAGGTGGAGCCTTGATTCCACGTTTGATTGATGAATTGCCCATTATTGCCCTTTTAGCTACACAAGCACAAGGTGTAACGGTCATTAAGGATGCTGAGGAACTCAAGGTAAAGGAAACAGACCGCATTCAGGTGGTGGCTGACGCCTTAAATAGCATGGGGACGGATATCACTCCTACAGCAGATGGGATGATTATCAAAGGGAAATCAAGACTTCATGGCGCTAGAGTCAATACGTTTGGTGACCACCGAATTGGAATGATGACAGCTATTGCAGCCCTCTTGGTTGCGGATGGAGAAGTGGAACTTGACCGTGCTGAAGCCATCAATACCAGCTATCCTAGCTTCTTTGATGATTTGGAGAGCTTGATTCATGGCTAAGGTATTACTTGGATTTATGGGGGCAGGCAAGTCGACAATCGCTAGAGGATTGGACCCAGACTACATCGATATGGATACCTTAATCGAGGAACATTTGGGCATGTCCATTGCGGATTTCTTCGCTGAAAAGGGAGAAGTGGCCTTTCGTCAAGTAGAGTCAGAAGTCCTAGCTGACTTACTAAAAACGGACCGAGTTGTGTCAACTGGCGGAGGAGTTGTCATTTCTCACAAAAATCGTGACTTGCTCAAAACCAATCATGATAACATCTACCTAAAAGCAGATTTTGAAACCCTCTACCAACGTATCGCAGCTGATAAGGACAATCAGCGCCCGCTCTTTCTTAACAAAAGTAAGGAAGAACTAGCAGCTATTTTCCATGAAAGACAAGCTTGGTATGAGGAAGTAGCCAGTCAAGTTCTGGATGTGACCAAGTTAAGTCCAGAGGAAATTATAGAGGAGCTGAGATGAAAATTGCCTATCTAGGTCCCAAGGGATCTTTTTCGCATCATGTTGTGCAGACAGCCTTTCCCAAAGAGGAATTGCAGGCTTTTGCCAATATCACAGATGTTATCAAGGCTTATGAGCAAGGCTTGGTGGATTATTCTGTGGTACCAGTTGAAAACTCCATTGAAGGTAGTGTCCATGAAAGTTTGGATTATCTTTTTCATCAGGCTCGCATCCAAGCAGTTGCAGAAATCGTCCAGCCCATTCACCAGCAGTTGATGGTGATTCCAGGTCAGTCAAAAATTGAGAAAATTTTTTCCCATCCTCAGGCTCTAGCTCAAGGAAAGAAATTCATCGACAAACACTATCCAGAGGCTAAAATTGAGGTAACAGCCAGTACCGCCTATGCGGCCCGCTTTATCTCGGAACATCCAGACCAGCCTTATGCAGCCATTGCACCAAGAAGTTCTGCCGAAGAATATGGCTTGGAATTAATTGCAGAGGATATTCAGGAGATGGAAGCCAATTTCACACGTTTTTGGGTATTAGGGGCAGAGATACCGATGATTCCTTTGAACTCGCAAGCTGAAAAAATGAGTTTGGCCTTGACCTTACCAGACAATCTACCTGGTGCTCTTTACAAGGCACTTTCGACTTTTGCTTGGAGAGGGATTGACTTAACAAAGATTGAAAGTCGCCCCCTTAAAACAGCCTTGGGAGAATACTTTTTTATTATTGATGTAGACTATAGTGACAAAGAACTGATTCATTTTGCCAGACAAGAACTAGAAGCCATTGGAATTCAGCACAAGATACTGGGAACCTACCCGATTTTTACCATAACTGATTTAGAAAAGGAGAGTCAATGAGCAAAGAAAATCCTTTAAGTCATCACGAGCAGTTACGTTATGACTATCTCTTCAAAAATATCCATTACCTCAACGACCGTGAACGGAGGGAATTTGATTATCTGCAACAGAAAATGGCAGGTCCCAAGTCTGAAGTTCACCATTTCCAACAAGAAGAAAAAGAAGAATCTTGGGGTAGAGACATTGATCTTCCGACTTATGGCAGTAGAAGCCGGTCTAAGAAACGTGAAAAGGTAGCCCCTCAACCTAAAGTCAAAAAGAAAAAAAGAAGAATTCGCTTCAAACGAATACTGACTTGGTTCCTGCTGTTGATTACTTGTGTGCTTGCAGGAATGATTTTTATGTTTCTTCGAGGGTTCCAGTCAGCAGCCAATCCAAGCAATAAGCCAGCTGATGCCAAGGCAGCTCAAGTAGAGGTCTTTAACGGTCAGGATAACAAAGATGGTGTGAATATCCTAGTCATGGGGACAGATGGCCGTATCGGTCAAAATAGTGCGGAGACCCGTACCGACACAATCATGGTACTGAATGTCAGTGGATCGGATAAGAAGATTAAACTAGTCAGCTTTATGCGTGACAACTTAGTTTATATCGACGGGTATAGTAAGATTGTAAATGGCCAGAAACAGACGGATAACAAACTAAACGTTGCTTATGAACTTGGGGAACAAGAAGGGCAAAAAGGGGCTGAAATGGTCCGCAAGGTTCTAAAAGACAACTTTGATTTGGATATTAAGTACTATGCCCTAGTTGACTTTCAGGCCTTTGCAACAGCTATTGATACCCTCTTCCCTGACGGAGTAACGATTGATGCCCAATTCTCAACATTGAATGGTCAACCTTTAACAGAAGCCACAGTTGGAGATGACCTTCATGCAACAGAGACAGAGTCCCCAACCCAAACCATCAAAGTTGGAAAACAGCAGATGAATGGATCCACCTTGCTGAACTATGCTCGCTTCCGTGATGATGACGAGGGAGACTACGGCCGTACCAAACGTCAGCAACAAGTCATGTCAGCAGTTCTTGAGCAAATCAAAGATCCAACCAAGCTCTTTACGGGATCAGAGGCACTTGGAAAAGTCTTTGGCATGACCTCAACAAATCTACCATATAGCTTCTTGTTGACCAATGGCTTATCTGTCCTAGAAGGTGCTCAAAATGGCATTGAGAGACTCACCGTCCCAGAACTTGGTGACTGGGTGGACGCTTATGATATCTATGGTGGACAAGGACTTCTAGTCGATCAAAATAAATACCAAACCAAACTCGCCCAAATGGGAATGAGATAGAATACTATAAAAAAATCAAAGTTTGAATCACTAGTGAAAAAGTGGTTTAGGCTTTGATTTTTCTTAGTATCTGATGGATTTTTAGGGCGTTTTTATGGTATAATAAAACGATATAACTCGTTATTGGACAGAAGAGGAGAGACATGAGTGATTTGAAAGCGATTCAGGCTCGTAGTCTGGAAATGGCTGAATATTTCGTCGCATTTTGTAAAGAACATGATTTGTTGTGCTATCTCTGTGGTGGAGGAGCTATTGGTGCCCTTCGTAACAAAGGTTTCATTCCTTGGGATGATGATTTGGACTTTTTCATGCCACGTAAGGACTATGAAAAATTAGCAGAACTGTGGCCACGTTATGCAGACGAGCGTTATTTCTTGTCAAAGAGTAACAAAGATTTTGTAGACCGTAACCTTTTTATTACCATTCGTGATAAGGAAACCACTTGTATCAAGCCTTATCAGAAGGATTTGGATTTGCCACACGGTTTGGCCTTGGATGTTTTACCTTTGGATTATTATCCTAAAAATCCAGCTGAGCGTAAGAAACAGGTTCGTTGGGCCCTGATTTATTCACTCTTTTGCGCCCAAACTATCCCAGAAAAGCATGGTGCCATCATGAAATGGGGAAGTCGTATTTTACTGGGTTTAACTCCTAAATCGCTACGTTATCGCATTTGGAAAAAAGCTGAAAAAGAAATGACCAAGTATGGTCTGGCTGAGAGCGATGGAATTACGGAATTATGCTCAGGCCCCGGCTACATGCGAAACAAATACCCAATCGCATCTTTTGAAGACAATCTATTCTTGCCATTTGAAGGAACTGAGATGCCCATTCCAGTCGGTTATGATGCCTATCTCAGCACTGCTTTTGGGGACTATATGACACCGCCACCAGAGGACAAGCAAGTACCGCATCATGATGCCATTATAGCAGACATGGACAAGAGCTACACAGAGTACAAGGGAGAATATGGAGCATGATGGGAGAAAAAATAAGCGTTATCGTTCCAGTCTACAATGTAGAGGCTTATCTGGAGCGATGTGTTGAGTCGATTCTTCAACAGACTTATGCCCATTTTGAGTTAATCCTAATCAATGATGGTTCTACTGATTCTAGTGGACAGATCTGTGATCACTTAGCGTCTCAGTATGAGAATATCAAGGTTTATCATATCGAAAATGCTGGTGTTTCAAATGCTAGAAATATGGGAATTCAGCTAGCGACGGGTTCTTGGGTTACCTTTATTGATAGCGATGATTTCGTTACCCAGGATTACCTAGCTACTTTAGCAAGTGCAGTTGAAGGGTTGAATGTAGGCTTTGTAATTGCTCCTCTGCACCATATCAAAAACGGCATTGTAACTGATATACCTTCACATTCTGGAAAAACAGAACTCTGGTCAACAGAAGAAACCATGAAGGAACTACTGATGACTACCAGAACGTCATTTTTTCCAGTTGCAAAACTGTTTAAGAGAGACCTGCTTGCGGATGAAAAGTTTAATACAAATTATCACCTAGCTGAAGATGCCTTATTTTTAACTGAATTGCTACTAAAGACAAGATGTAGTTGCGTCTTTATTGACAAACCTGTTTATTATTATGATCATCGTGAGGGAAGTGCAACAACATCTGTTAATCGATATGTATTTGACACAATAGAAGTTTATCAGCAAATAATTGCTCAAGTTTCACAAGCCTTTCCTAATTTGAAATACGAATTAATAAACAGAGAATGTTGGTCGTACATCACAGTTTACGATAAAATTATCTTTACTTCACGTGAAGAGTATCAAAAGGAGAAAGCCGAGCTGAGGACTTGGATTGTTCAGCATCGACGCGAAATATGGAAAGATGCTTATTTCACCACTTTTCGCAAGGTAGCGATCCTTTCACTTGTCATTTCTCCATGGCTATATAAGAAAATTGTTGGATTAAAAAACTAATATCATGAGAAGGAGTTGAAAATGAATTTTTCAAAAATGGATGAATACTTTGAAAAATCAAAACTATGGATTGCGTATCTATTTGTTTTCATTTCGATTTTAAGTATGAGTTCACTGGTTTATAAGATAGCAAATCCCCTCTACAAGGGATTGTCAGCGATTGTAGTGCTTTATATTTGCTATACCTTATTGTTTAAGTGGAAAGAAATCACAGCAGATCGCAAATTTCTATCCTTATTTGGACTCTTAGCTGGAAGTCATCTGCTATCAGCTATTTTCAATCGCTCTGGACATCTGATTGGAAATGTGATTGAAATCCTCTTCATGGTAACTTATGTTTTATTATTTACCATGTTACAATCAGGGCAACTTAAAAAATTATTTGACTGGATTGCCTATACGGTTCAAATTGTATCTTTTTCTTCAGCAATTTTTGCGTTTGGTTTATTGGTAAGCAGAGTCCTTATCCTATTTAAGATTGGCGAACAATCTTATTACTATGGTGTCATGAATGGCCGTCTGTGGGGGATTGTCAATCCAAATGCTAGTGCGATATTTTCATACATTAGCATTATTTTGGCTATGTATTTGATCCATAAAGGAAGTAAATATTCTGTTTATCTTAAACTGAACAATGTGATTCAATTCGTTTACTTTGCTATGATGCAAAGTCGAGGAGCCTTACTTTCTTTACTTCTCATGATTGGACTCTATAGTTTCTTTGCTACTAGAGGAAGTATCGTTAAACGATTCCTCACTTTTATAGTTGCTGGTTTGCTGATTACTGCAACTAATATTGGATTAAGCTATGTAACTTCAATCTATATCTCATCTGAAACTGCGACTGTCTTAGATTTAAACAAAGGACAATCCTATGCTGAAACAGATTCGTCTGTTACTAAGAAAAACGGTGAGCTCCATCTGATTGAAACAACACCAAGTGGTAGAACCTATATCTGGAAAAATGCCATCAAGATGGGAAGTGCCAAACCAATTTTTGGTTATGGTGTACGAAATGTTCCAGATTACTACACAGAATATTTCAGTAAATTTGAGATTCAAAACTCCCTTATTGGTGGGAATTTCCATAACATTTTTGTGACCATATTTGTCAGTTCGGGAGTTCTAGGTTTGGTATCCTTCCTTCTTGTACTGGCTTATGTCATCAAGCGCTTTTTAACGTATTTGATTGTTTCCAAGAAACATACTGATAAATTGATCATGATTCTTTTCTTTGGTATCTTGTTTGGTCAATTATTTGAAAGTCAGATTATGTATTCAACCAACTTTATTAATATCATCTTCTGGCTAGCGATTGGCTATGGACTCGTAGTCTGCAAACGAGATGAAGGAGTTCGGTACCAAGAAGTAACAGATGTTAAAGAAATTCAAGAGATGGAACTTGGAATCATGGAGTATATTCATGAAGTTTGTCAGAAAATTGGGGTCAAGTATTTCTTAGCATATGGAAGTCTAATTGGTGCTGTTCGCCATCAAGGATTTATCCCTTGGGATGATGACATGGATATCTGCATGTTACGAGAGGATTATGAAAAATTGCAAGACTACCTTATCGCTAACCGTGATGAACGTTACGAAGTTATGTCTTATAAAAATAATCTCAACTATGTCTATCCCTTCATGAAAGTGCAGGATAACCATACTTACTTGCTAGAAGAAGATGTTCGCATCGATTCGAATATGGGAATCTATGTAGATATTTTCCCTGTAGATGGCTACGAGGATGACGTACAATTTAAAAACAAGATGACGAAACTGATAAAGAAACGTCAATTGAGTTGCTACACCTTCAAAGGCATTACCAATACAAAAAGTGTACTGAATTCACTGCTACGTTATGTGTCAGTTATTATTTTCTATTTCACCAATACAAACAAATACGTTGCCCAGATTGAAGAGCTTGCAAAATCCCGTAAAGTCTCAGATTATGAGCAGGTGGATTATCTTATCTACAAGGATATGAACAAACCAGTGTGGAGACGTGAATGGCTGGAACAAGTTACTACTGGAATATTTGAAGGTAAGGAATTTACCATTCCGAAAAACTATCATGAAATTTTGACCTCAGACTACGGAGACTATATGCAGTTGCCACCAGTTGAACAAAGAGTATCTCATCATGATTTTAAATTATGGAAGATTGTTAAAAGGTCTAAATGACGAGATTGGGATTAAGAAACGTTTAAAAAAATAGTCAAATTTAGGAGAATAGAACCTATGTCTGAAAGAACTTTAACTCTTGAAGAAATCAAGCAAGTAGAATTGGATATTTTAAAGTATCTACATGATCTTTGTGAACAACATCAAATCAAATACTTTATTGATTTTGGAACCTTACTAGGAGCTGTACGCCATAAAGGATTTATCCCTTGGGATGATGATACAGATATTTCCTTGGCGCGTGATGAATTTGAAAAACTGTATAAGGTTTTACAAAATGAAAATCATCCCTACTACAAATTGATTTCATTCAGAGAAACAAAGGGATATCCATACAGTTATATGAGAGTCTATGATGTAAGGACTCGTCGAGATGCTAACCTCGTAGACCCAACGGTCGTATTGGGAACTTGCGTTGACATTTTTCCATATGATGGTGTCGTAACACAGGAAAGTGACCGTAAGAAAATGAAGCTCTACAAATATTTCATTCGCCTTTCTTCTTTGAATTTTAAAGGGATCAAGTCTGAGAATGGTGGACTTAAAAACCTCCCTCGTTATATGGGATCAGCTATTTTCCGCTTAACTTCCCCACAGCTATGGAATCAAAAATTAGAGAGCCTTGCTTTGAAGTATAGTGTAGATCAAGCAACAGATCTAACTTGTACTATCTATGACCCTTATTATCCAAATGGTATAAAAAAAGAATGGCTCTATGATTTGATTGATATGCCTTATGAAAACATCGTGGTCAAGGTTCCGAGAAAATACCATGAAATACTTGTCTACGAATTTGGAGAAAACTATATGACTCCACCGCCTATTGAGCAACAAGTCCCAGGAGGGGATAAAAACTACTGGATTGATTAGATTAGTAAAAGTTGCTTATTGTTAAGATAAAGGAGTTTTCAAGGTGAAAAATAAATGGTTATTAAAATCAGTCAGCTATAGTGTTCTCGCAGTCTTTCTATTACTGATTCAGTTATCGCAAGGAGTAAATGCAGATACCATTTCAGCAGGTTCGGGCAATCGTATCCATTTCATAAATACTAAAGCAAAATCTGGGAGTGACGCCATCCTTCTGGAAAGCAATGGTCACTATGCTTTGATTGATATGGGTGAAGACTATGATTTTCCTGATGGGAGTGACCCGCGCTATCCAAGCCGCTGGGGAATTTCCATGAGAAATTATCAAGTATTGGAGGATCGATTGATTCGCCACTTGGATCAAATAGGTGTAAAAAAATTAGATTTTATTATAGGAACTCATGTTCATAGTGACCATATTGGTGGAGCAGACGAAATACTCAATCGATATCAAGTCGGTAAGTTTTATTTGAAAAAATATTCAGATGATCGGATTACAGCAAACTGGGGACTATGGGATAATCTTTTTAATTATGATAATGCTTTGAGAGCAGCTCAAAAACGGGGAGTTACTCTTATCCAGAATATTTCAGATGAGGATAGCCATCTAAAATTAGGTGATATGGATATCCAACTCTATAATTATAAGAATGAATATGATGCTGAAGGGAATCTGAAAAAAGTTCGAGATGATAACTCTAACTCCATTGTTTCAGTAGTGACTGTGGCAGGAAAGAGAATCTATCTTGGTGGAGATTTGGATAATGCCGAGGGAGCAGAAGATAAGTTAGGTCCAGTTATCGGCAAGGTTGATATGATGAAATGGAACCACCATTATGATGCGACAATTTCAAATACGATTAATTTCCTTGAAAACTTATCACCAAAAATGATTATTCAGACAACTGGTGGAGATATTAATGTTGCTTCAACCAGAGAATACCTTCAGAAGAAAAATATTCAGGTTCTTCATGCTGCGAGCCAAACTCAAGACGCTACCGTTTTTGATATTAGCGATAAAGGATTTGCTAATGTTTCAAATACCTTCCCTGATATCCCTGTAGTTGACGAAAAATGGTATCAAGAAGATGGCTATTGGAAATATCGTTTGACTGATGGAGAAATGGCTATCGGCTGGAGAGAGATCGGCGGAGCCACTTACTTCTTTAATGGAAAAGGACAAATGCAAGCAGGTCGCTGGCTTCACCTTAACGACGACTGGGGAGAAAATGCCAAAGGGAACGATTACTATTTGAACCAAAATGGTAAAATGCAAACTGGTGGTTGGTTCAAACTAGATGACTCTTGGTATTATATCCAATCAAATGGTGCTAGACGATTTAGCGAGCTCTCTGAAATTGGAGGGAAAAAGTATCTCTTTGCAGCAGATGGGAAGATGCTAACAGGACATCAAGTCTATAATGGCAAGAAGATGTTCTTTAGCGAAAGTGGTGCACTCCAAACAGCAGGTAAGCCTTCAACTTGGCAAAAGATTGATTCAAATTGGTATTTCTATGATGAGGATGGGCTAAAGACCATCGGTAAAAAGAATATCAATGGAAGCACATACTACTTTAATCAAGAAGGTATCATGCAAACTGGCTGGGCCTTTGTTGATGGTCACTGGAACTATTTTGCAAGTTCTGGAGCTATGAAAACCGGCTGGGTCAAGGATCAGGAAACATGGTATTATCTGGATAAAGATGGCATCATGTTAACTGGTAGACAAGATATAAATGGTGTTCGTTACTATTTGAATGCTAGTGGTGCCATGCAGACTGGCTGGAAGTGGCAAGAAAATAGCTGGTACTTCTATACGAACTCAGGAGCTATGAAAACTGGTTGGTTGAAAGATAAAGAATCATGGTATTATTTGGATCCAGAAACAGGTATCATGGCTGTAGGATCTAAAGAGATTGACGGTAAGAACTATTTCTTCAGCTCTGCAGGTACTATGCAAGTTGGATGGCAGTGGTCAAATGATTCTTGGCATTATTACGCTACGTCGGGCGCACTCCAAACGGGTTGGTTAAAAGATGGTGATGCCTGGTATTATCTTGAAGGTAAGGAAGGCGTTATGTTAGTCGGCCTCCATCAAGTAGATGGTAAGCAATATTACTTTAGCAAATCTGGTGCCATGCAAACTGGCTGGAAATGGTTTGATAATCATTACCGTTACTTTGAATCAAATGGAGCCATGAAAACTGGTTGGATAAAAGACAAAGGCGTCTGGTATTATCTAAATCCTGAAGATGGGATCATGTTGGTTGGCCTTCATAAAGTAAATGGTGATCATTATTACTTTGATGAATCAGGAGCAATGCAAACAGGTTGGAAACAGTTTGATGGTAATTGGTACTATTTCCAAGCTAATGGTTCTTTGTTGAAGAACGCAACAACACCTGATGGTTACAAAGTAAACGAAGAAGGAATCTGGAAACAGGCTGTTGCTGCTGTAAATAGCGATGCAGTCAAGCCAGAACAGAAACAAGAAGCTAATTCCTCTATTGTTGAACAACCTAAACAAGATTCAAATCTAGAAGCCAATGCTTCTGATAAGAAAGAAAACGAATAAAGAAGAAATCCCCTACTGGCAACTAATTTATCAGTAGGGGATTTTTTTAATTTCGTTTTAATTTAGCAAGTACAAGGTTCAGTGCATAGTGGAGTGTTTTGTCTTTGGTAATAAAGAGGGTCAAGAGGTAATAGATACCACAAGTTGCCACGGTAGAAAGAACCATGAGAATCATATTAAAGTTTACTGTGTAGGAATTGATTTGGAAAATCATCTTGAAAATATAGAAGATTGGGATAAAACCAAGGGATATGAGGCTATAACGTGTTAAGGTTATAAAAATTTCTTTTAAACTAATCAGTTGGTGTTTCTTGATAAAATGAATTTCAAGTAAAACAACGATAGTTTCTGCGATAATGGTCGTAGCGATGTAATACTCAGGTGCAAAAATATTATTGAAATACAAGATGCTATTTAATAGTATATTGGCACCACCACCAAGGAAGTAGAAGGCGGTTAAGCGATTTTCATGGTCGTTGATAAAGATAATCTGTTTACCAAGAATCAACTCAATAGCCCAAATGATGGTACGAAAAGCGAAGACGCTAGTTACGATACCCGCTTCAAGATATTTTTCAGAAGAATAAATAACAGTTGCGTACCGTCCCAATATCATAATCCCGATACTAGTTGGAACCATAAGGAAATAGAATAAGGATGCCGCTTGATTCACGAGATAATTATAGGACTTGTAATCCTTTTTACCGAGATAGTAGCCAAGGCGTGGAATACTGACGTTGATAGCTCCACTCAAGACACTGGCAATCAACATGACGATACTATAGGCAATTGTATAATAAGAAATGTAGTTTTCATCTGGTCCCTTGGTGATAAACATTCTATCTAGCAAGGTATAAAGCATATTAGCATTTGCTAAGAGAAGCATAGTGAAGAGTGGTTTAGAAGCTTTAGCAAGTTCTACGAAACCGATCTTAACAAAAGAAACTTCTCTCTTGATCCAAAGAAAACTGAGCAGGTAGTTGAGGATAGTGGTCGCTGTCATAACGATAGCATAAGGAACAATATCATCTGCCGTTTTAACAAAGGCGAAGATAGCGACTAGCATGGTAATTCGAATAATTAACGTTTTATAGAGGATGAAGGCATAATTTTCATAAGCCTCGTTCATCCATTCGATATTGAGAAATTGGAAGAGTGCTTGAGCCCCTAGGATGTAGTAGAGGACTTTCAGATTCTCAATGCTAGTGTCAAAGAAGATAATGAGGAAGTAGATACCAGTGGTCAGGAGAGAGGTGAAAACCGAGATATAAAACAACTTAGAAAAGACGTAGTTGATTTTATTCTTGTCATCCTTGACCTTACTGATAGCTCGAATCCCGTAGTTGTATATCCCAAAGGCAGCTAGTGGAATAACGAAACTTGCCCAGGTATTGGCTGTATTGAAATAACCGTAGTTGGATTTGCTGAGAATCCGTGTCAGATAAGGATTGGTTATCAGTGGAAAAACGATATTGAGAATATTGACCAGCAAGCTGGCCAAGGCATTTACTTTTATATTTTTCATTGAACTTTCTTTCTTAAATCTAAAATCATATCTAGTATTATATCACATTCTCGCTTCATTCTTTTGATAAAATCGTAAAAATCTAGTATAATAGATAGACTGAAAGTATGAGGTTACTAGATATGAAGATGAAACAAATTAGTGATACAACACTGAAAATCACGATGACTTTAGATGATTTGATGGACCGAGGAATGGAGATTGCAGACTTTCTCGTTCCTCAGGAAAAAACTGAAGAGTTTTTCTATGCTATTTTAGATGAGTTAGAGATGCCAGACAATTTCTTGGATAGTGGCATGCTGAGTTTCCGCGTGACGCCAAAACCTGATAAGGTGGACGTCTTTGTGACCAAATCCAAGATTGACCAAAATCTGGATTTTGAAGATTTGGCGGATCTACCAGACATGGAAGAATTAGCCCAAATGTCGCCGGATGAATTTCTCAAAACCTTGGAAAAGAGCATTGCAGATAAAACCAAGGACGATATTGAGGCCATCCAATCTCTAGAGCAGGTCGAAGCAAAGGAAGAAGAGCAAGAGCAGGCAGACAAGGAGACTGAGAGTAAGAAAGAACCTTATATCTACTATATCCTGCGCTTTGCAAGCCTTGCTGACTTAGTTGCTTTTGCAAAGACGGTTAACTACCAGATGGAAACCTCTGAACTCTATAAGATGAATGGACACTACTATTTGACAATCTTAGTCGATGTGGAAAATCATCCAAGTCCATATCCGGCTTGGCTCTTGGCTCGTATGCGTGAATTTGCAGACGACAGTGACATCAGTCGTTCAGTCTTGCAAGAGTATGGGCAAATCTTGATCAATCACGATGCAGTTCTTAATTTGCAAAAGATTCGTTCATAAATTTCAAAATCAATTTTCATTTATCAAGAAAGACGAATCATGGGATTCGTTTTTTCTTTACCAGACTGAAATAGTGATTTACTATAATAGGAATTTTCATAAAATTCTGTTATAATGGCTATATCAGAAAATTTCTAGGAGACAAACATGACAGTTAAAATTGCTTTACTTGGATTTGGTACCGTTGCAAGTGGTGTGCCATTCCTACTAAAGGAAAATGGAGAAAAAATCGTTCAGTCAGCTCATTCAGAGATTGAAGTAGCCAAGGTATTGGTCAAGGATGAAGATGAAAAGAACCGCTTGCTTGCAGCAGGAAATGACTTTAACTTTGTAACCAATGTAGACGATATTTTATCAGACAAGGACATTACTATTGTAGTGGAATTGATGGGGCGTATCGAACCAGCTAAAACCTTTATCACTCGTGCCTTGGAAGCTGGGAAACACGTTGTTACTGCCAACAAGGACCTTTTGGCTGTCCATGGTGCAGAATTGTTAGAAATTGCTAAAGAGCATAATGTAGCACTTTACTACGAAGCAGCAGTTGCTGGTGGTATTCCAATTCTTCGTACTTTGGCAAATTCGTTGGCTTCTGACAAAATTACGCGCGTTCTTGGCGTTGTTAATGGAACTTCCAACTTCATGATGACCAAGATGGTGGAAGAAGGCTGGTCTTACGATGATGCTCTGGCTGAAGCACAAAGATTAGGTTTTGCAGAAAGCGATCCTACAAATGACGTGGATGGGATTGACGCAGCCTACAAGATGGTGATTTTGAGCCAATTTGCCTTTGGGATGAAGGTTGCCTTTGCCGATGTAGCCCACAAGGGAATCCGCAACATCACACCAGAAGATGTAGCTATGGCTCAAGAGCTTGGCTATGTTGTGAAATTGGTTGGTTCTATCGAAGAAACTCCTTCAGGTATTGCCGCAGAAGTGACTCCAACCTTCCTACCTAAAGCACACCCACTTGCTAGTGTGAATGGTGTCATGAACGCCGTCTTTGTAGAGTCTATCGGTATCGGTGAATCTATGTACTACGGACCAGGTGCTGGTCAAAAACCAACTGCAACAAGTGTTGTAGCAGATATTGTCCGTATCGTTCGTCGCTTAAATGATGGTACCATTGGCAAAGACTTCAACGAATATAGCCGTGACTTGGTCTTGGCAAATCCAGAAGATGTTAAAGCAAACTACTATTTCTCAATCTTGGCTCCAGACTCAAAAGGGCAGGTCTTGAAATTGGCTGAGATTTTCAACGCTCAAGATATTTCCTTCAAGCAAATCCTCCAAGATAGTAAAGAGGGTGACAAGGCGCGTGTCGTCATTATTACACATAAGATCAATAAAGCACAACTTGAGAATGTTTCAGCTGAGTTGGCCAAAGCTTCAGAATTTGACCTCTTGAATACCTTCAAGGTGTTAGGAGAATAGGATGAAGATTATTGTACCTGCAACCAGTGCCAATATTGGGCCAGGTTTTGATTCGGTCGGTGTAGCTGTAACCAAGTATCTTCAAATTGAGGTCTGTGAAGAACGGGATGAGTGGTTGATTGAACACCAGATTGGTAAATGGATTCCCCATGACGAGCGTAATCTTTTGCTTAAGATTGCCTTGCAAATTGCGCCTGACTTGCAACCGAGACGTTTGAAAATGACCAGCGATGTTCCCTTGGCGCGTGGTTTGGGTTCTTCTAGCTCTGTTATCGTTGCTGGGATTGAACTGGCTAACCAACTGGGCAATCTCAACTTATCTAACCACGACAAATTGCAGTTGGCTACCAAGATTGAAGGGCATCCTGACAATGTGGCTCCAGCTATCTATGGAAATCTTGTTATTGCGAGTTCCGTTGAAGGTCAAGTCTCTGCTATCGTAGCAGACTTCCCAGAATGTGATTTTCTAGCTTACATTCCTAACTATGAATTGCGCACTCGAGACAGCCGTGGTGTCCTTCCTAAGAAATTGTCCTACAAGGAAGCTGTTGCAGCCAGTTCTATCGCCAATATAGCCGTTGCAGCCTTGTTAGCAGGAGACATGGTGACTGCTGGCCAAGCGATTGAGGGAGACCTCTTCCACGAGCGTTATCGTCAAAGTCTGGTCCGTGAATTTGCGACGATTAAGCAAGTAGCTAAAGAGAATGGTGCCTATGCAACCTACCTTTCCGGTGCTGGACCGACAGTTATGGTCTTGGCTTCTCACGACAAGATGCCGAAGATTAAGGCAGAATTGCAAAAGCAGTCTTTCAAAGGCAAACTGCATGACTTGAAAGTTGATACGCAAGGTGTCCGTGTCGAAGCAAAATAAAGAATAGAAGATAGGATGGGGAAACTCTCGACCAGAGGGCTTCCTGTCCTTTTTTTGAAAAGAAGTTTATACTCAATGAAAAATCAAAGAGCAAACTAGGAAGCTAGCCGCAGGTTGCTCAAAGCATGGTTTTGAGGTTGTAGATGAAACTGACGAAGTAAGCTCAAAATACTGTTTTGAGGTTGCAAATGTAAGCTGACGTGGTTTGAAGAGATTTTCGAAGAGTATTAGTTAAAAACTTGATAAAGGAGAAATAAAGATGGCAGAAATTTATCTAGCAGGTGGTTGTTTTTGGGGCCTAGAGGAGTATTTTTCACGAATTTCTGGAGTGCTAGCGACCAGTGTTGGCTATGCTAATGGGCAAGTCGAAACGACCAATTACCAGCTACTCAAGGAAACAGACCATGCAGAGACGGTTCAAGTGATTTATGATGAGAAAGCAGTGTCACTCAGAGAGATTTTGCTTTATTATTTCCGTGTTATTGATCCCTTGTCTATTAACCAACAAGGGAATGACCGTGGTCGCCAATATCGAACGGGAATCTATTATCAGGATGAAGCAGACTTGTCAGCTATCTACACAGTGGTGCAGGAGCAGGAGCGTATACTGGGTCGAAAGATTGCAGTAGAGGTGGAGAAACTTCGCCACTACATTTTAGCAGAAGACTACCATCAAGACTATCTCAAGAAAAATCCTTCAGGTTATTGTCATATCGATGTGACGGATGCTGAGAAGCCATTGATTGATGCCTCTAACTATGAAAAGCCTAGTCAAGAGGTGTTAAAGGAAAACCTAACTGAAGAATCCTACCGAGTAACGCAAGAAGCTGCTACAGAGGCGCCGTTTAGTAATGCTTATGACCAAACTTTTGAAGAAGGGATTTATGTAGATATCACGACAGGGGAGCCACTCTTTTTTGCTAAGGATAAGTTTGCCTCAGGTTGTGGTTGGCCAAGTTTTAGTCGTCCGATTTCTAAGGAATTGATTCACTATTACAAGGATTTGAGCCATGGAATGGAGCGAATCGAGGTTCGTTCTCGGTCAGGAAATGCTCACTTGGGTCATGTCTTTACAGATGGACCACAGGAATTAGGTGGCCTCCGTTACTGTATCAATTCTGCTTCCTTACGCTTTATAGCCAAGGATGAGATGGAAAAAGCAGGATATGGCTATCTATTACCTTACTTAAACAAATAAAACTGAGAGGGTGGGGCTTCCCACTTTCTTCATTTCCAGAATAAGAATAGAAGGGATCTATGAAACACTTACTATCTTACTTCAAACCCTATATCAAAGAATCCATTTTAGCCCCCTTGTTCAAGTTGCTAGAAGCTGTTTTTGAGCTCTTAGTTCCCATGGTGATTGCTGGGATTGTTGACCAATCCTTGCCCCAGAGAGATCAAGGGCATCTCTGGATGCAGATTGGCCTGCTCCTTATCTTTGCAGTGATTGGCGTTTTAGTGGCCTTGGTAGCCCAGTTTTACTCAGCTAAGGCTGCGGTGGGTTTTGCCAAAGAACTGACAGACGACCTTTATCGTCATATTCTTTCATTACCCAAGGACAGCAGAGATCGTTTGACAACTTCTAGCTTGGTGACTCGCTTGACTTCGGATACTTACCAGATTCAGACTGGTATCAATCAATTCCTGCGTCTCTTTTTGAGAGCGCCTATTATCGTTTTTGGAGCCATTTTTATGGCCTATCGCATCTCGGCTGAGCTGACTTTCTGGTTCTTAGTTATGGTTGTCATTTTGACGATTGTCATTGTCGGTCTCTCTCGACTGGTCAATCCTCTCTACAGCAGTCTCAGAAAGAAAACGGATCAGCTGGTTCAGGAAACGCGCCAGCAATTACAAGGCATGCGAGTTATTCGTGCTTTTGGTCAGGAAAAACGAGAGTTACAGATTTTTCAAACCCTTAACCAAGTTTATGCTAGATTGCAAGAAAAGACGGGTTTCTGGTCTAGTTTGTTAACACCTCTGACTTATCTGATTGTCAATGGAACTCTTCTCGTCATCATCTGGCAGGGCTATATTTCAATTCAAGGAGGTTTACTCAGTCAAGGTGCCCTGATTGCCCTTATCAACTATCTCTTACAGATTTTGGTGGAATTGGTTAAGCTCGCCATGCTGATAAATTCTCTCAACCAGTCCTATATCTCAGCCAAGAGAATTGAGGAAGTTTTTACCGAAGCTCCAGAAGATATTTTTTCAGAATTAGAAGAAAAGCAAGCTACCGGTGATCGGGTTTTGCAAGTCAAAGAATTAACCTTTACCTATCCTGATGCGGCCCAGCCTTCTCTGAGAAACATTTCCTTTGATATGAATCAAGGGCAGATCCTTGGTATCATTGGGGGAACTGGTTCAGGTAAATCAAGCTTGGTGCAAGTCTTACTTGGTCTTTATCCAGCAGACAAGGGGAGCATTGATCTTTATCGAGATGGATGTAGTCCTCGTAATTTGGAGCAGTGGCGGTCTTGGATTGCCTACGTGCCCCAAAGGGTCGAACTCTTTAAAGGAACTATTCGTTCCAACTTGACTCTAGGTTTCAATCGAGAAGTATCTGACCAGGAACTATGGCAGGCCTTGGAGATTGCGCAAGCTAAGGATTTTGTCAGTGAAAAGGAAGGACTTTTGGATGCCCTAGTTGAGGGAGGAGGGCGAAATTTCTCAGGCGGACAAAAACAAAGGCTATCTATTGCCCGAGCAGTCTTGCGACAAGCTCCATTTCTCATCCTAGATGATGCGACCTCGGCCCTCGACACCATCACTGAGTCCAAGCTCTTGAAAGCAATTCGAGAAAACTTACCTAACACGAGCTTAATCTTGATTTCTCAACGGACTTCGACACTTCAGATGGCTGACCAGATTCTCCTCTTGGAAAAAGGTGAGCTCCTAGCTGTTGGCAAGCACGAGGACTTGATGAAAACTAGCCAAGTCTATCGCGAAATCAACGCATCTCAAAATGGAAAGGAGGACTAGCATGAGACGACAAACCGCAAACCAGACGCTCAAACGTTTGGCCATAGATTTAGCAAGCCATCCCTTCCTCCTTTTCCTAGCCTTTCTAGGAACTATTGCCCAAGTTGGCTTATCAATTTACCTACCTATTCTGATTGGACAGGTCATTGACCAAGTTCTAGTGGCTGGTTCTTCACCAGTTTTTTGGCAGATTTTTATCCAGATGATCTTGGTGGTCATAGGAAATACTCTGGTACAATGGGCCAATCCTCTTCTTTATAATCGTCTAATCTTCTCTTATACCAAAGACTTGCGAGAGCGAATCATTCATAAGCTCCATCGTTTACCGATTGCTTTTGTGGATCGGCAGGGTAGTGGAGAGATGGTCAGTCGTGTGACCACAGACATAGAACAGTTGGCAGCTGGCTTGACCATGATTTTCAATCAATTTTTCATTGGTGTTTTGATGATTTTGGTTAGTATTCTAGCCATGCTCCAAATTCACCTTCTCATGACCCTCTTGGTCTTGCTGTTGACGCCCCTGTCCATGGTGATTTCACGCTTTATTGCCAAACGGTCCTATCATCTCTTTCAGAAGCAAACAGAGACCAGGGGGATTCAGACTCAGTTGATTGAAGAGTCGCTTAGCCAGCAGACCATTATCCAGTCCTTCAATGCTCAAACAGAGTTTATCCAAAGACTGCACGAGGCGAATGCCAACTATGCAGGCTATTCTCAGTCAGCCATCTTTTATTCATCAACGGTTAATCCTTCAACTCGCTTTGTCAATGCGCTCATTTATGCCCTTCTTGCTGGAGTGGGAGCCTATCGTATCATGATGGGTTCAACCTTGACCATTGGGCGTTTAGTGACTTTTTTGAACTATGTCCAACAGTATACCAAGCCCTTTAACGATATTTCTTCAGTGCTAGCTGAGTTGCAAAGTGCTCTCGCTTGCGCAGAGCGTGTCTATGCTGTCTTAGAAAGTCCTGAGGTTGCTGAAACAGGTAAGGAAGTCTTGACCAGTGACCAAGTCAAGGGAGCTATTTCCTTTAAACATGTTTCTTTTGGCTACCATCCTGAAAGGATCTTGATTAAGGACTTATCCATCGATATCCCAGCTGGTAGCAAGGTAGCCATCGTTGGTCCGACAGGTGCTGGTAAGTCAACTCTTATCAATCTCCTCATGCGTTTTTATCCTATTAACTCGGGAGATATCTTGCTAGATGGGCAATCCATTTATGATTATACCCGAGCTTCATTGAGACAGCAGTTTGGGATGGTTCTCCAAGAAACCTGGCTCAAGCAAGGAACCATCCATGACAATATTGCCTTTGGAAATCCTGATGCTAGCCGGGAGCAGGTGATTGCTGCTGCAAAGGCAGCCAATGCAGACTTTTTCATCCAACAGTTGCCACAGGGATACGATACCAAGTTGGAAAATGCAGGAGAATCTCTCTCTGTCGGGCAAGCCCAGCTCTTGACCATCGCCCGAGTCTTTCTAGCTATCCCAAAGATTCTTATCTTAGACGAGGCAACTTCCTCCATCGATACACGGACAGAAGTGCTGGTACAGGATGCCTTTGCCAAACTGATGAAGGGGCGCACAAGCTTTATCATTGCTCACCGTTTGTCAACTATTCAGGATGCGGATCTGATTCTAGTCTTGGTGGATGGTGACATTGTTGAGCATGGTAACCATCAGGATCTCATGGCTAGAAAGGGCAAGTATTACCAAATGCAGAAAGCTGCAGCTTTTCGCTCTGAATAATCCTTTCTATTTTAAAATCTTATGAACGAAAAAAGTTGCCTTCGGGTGACTTTTTTGTTACAATAGCTAGAAAAAATCAAGGCCTTGGAAGGAGAAAACAATGAAAGTCTATCAGCATGTAAATATCGTGACTTGTGACCAAGATTTCCATGTTTATTTGGATGGTATCTTAGCCGTTAAGGACTCTCAAATCATTTATGTCGGCCAAGAGGAGCCAGAGATTTTAGAGCAAGCTGAGCAGATTATAGACTATCAGGGAGCCTGGATCATGCCTGGTTTGGTCAATTGCCATACCCATTCAGCTATGACAGGATTGAGAGGGATCCAAGATGATAGCAATCTCCATGAATGGCTCAATGACTATATCTGGCCTGCAGAAGCAGGATTTACGCCTGATATGACTACCAAGGCGGTCAAAGAAGCTCTGACAGAGATGCTCCAGTCAGGGACAACAACCTTCAACGATATGTATAATCCCAATGGTGTGGATATCCAGCAAATTTATCAGGCAGTTAAGGCTTCCAAGATGAGTTGTTATTTCTCACCGACCCTCTTTTCTTCAGAGGCAGAAACAACTGCTGAGACCATAAGCAGAACCCGAGCCATCATAGAGGAAATCTTAGGATATGAAAACCCAAATTTCAAGGTTATGGTAGCTCCACATTCTCCCTACAGCTGTAGTAGAGACTTGCTGGAAGCGAGCTTAGATATGGCAAAAGAGCTAAATATCCCTCTCCATATCCATGTGGCAGAGACCAAGGAAGAGTCAGGAATTATCCTCAAACGCTATGGCAAACGTCCCCTCGCCTTTCTAGAAGAACTGGGTTATTTAGATCATCCGTCTGTCTTTGCTCATGGGGTCGAGCTAAACGAGCGAGAAATTGAACGCTTGGCAACTTCTCATGTGGCAATCGCCCATAATCCTATCAGTAACCTCAAACTGGCCTCAGGGATCGCTCCAATCATCCAACTGCAAAAAGCAGGAGTAGCAGTCGGAATTGCGACTGACTCAGTTGCTTCCAATAATAATCTAGATATGTTTGAGGAAGGACGGACCGCAGCCCTTCTTCAGAAAATGAAGAGTGGAGATGCCAGCCAATTCCCTATCGAGACAGCCCTTAAGGCACTGACGATCGAAGGAGCTAAGGTTCTAGGAATGGAAAAGCAGATAGGAAGCCTAGAAGTTGGCAAGCAAGCGGATTTTCTGGTCATTCAACCACAAGGAAAAATCCATCTTCAACCTCAGAAAAATATGCTCTCTCATCTGGTTTATGCTGTCAAATCCAGTGATGTTGATGATGTTTATATCGCTGGAGAACAGGTGGTTAAGCAAGGCAAAGTTTTGACAGTAGAGATTTAAAAAAATTTAAAAAAAGTTTGCAAAAATCTTGCATTCTTTTTTTGTCTATGCTATACTTATATACGGTTTGAAAAAACTGCCTAAGACAGTAGGGGAGCTCGACTCATAAAGATCCTACCGAGGACAAAACGTATCATGTAAAAAGAAGCGTATTGTACTTTCGTGTCTAGGTTTGGGCGCGTTTTTCTTTTGGAAAAATTCCCCAAGCAAAATAATTACGGAGGTGAACACACTAATGAGTGAAGCAATTATTGCTAAAAAAGCGGAACTAGTTGACGTAGTGGCTGAAAAAATGAAAGCTGCTGCATCTATCGTCGTTGTAGACGCTCGTGGTTTGACAGTTGAGCAAGATACAGTTCTTCGTCGTGAGCTTCGTGGAAGCGAAGTTGAGTATAAAGTCATTAAAAACTCAATCTTGCGTCGTGCAGCTGAAAAAGCTGGTCTTGAAGATCTTGCATCAGTATTTGTTGGACCATCTGCAGTAGCATTTTCTAACGAAGATGTTATCGCACCAGCGAAAATCTTGAATGATTTTGCTAAAAACGCTGAAGCACTTGAAATCAAAGGTGGTGCAATCGAAGGCGCTGTCGCATCTAAAGAAGAAATCGTTGCTCTTGCAACTCTTCCAAACCGCGAAGGACTTCTTTCTATGCTCCTTTCTGTACTTCAAGCGCCAGTGCGCAACGTTGCTCTTGCAGTCAAAGCGGTTGCAGACAACAAAGAAGACGCAGCTTAATCTTAAGCTACGCAGCGTAGCCTAGCTACGGAAAAACGATTATAAAATTAAAAACTTATTTGGAGGAAATAACAATGGCATTGAACATTGAAAACATTATTGCTGAAATTAAAGAAGCTTCAATCCTTGAATTGAACGACCTTGTAAAAGCTATCGAAGAAGAATTTGGTGTAACTGCAGCTGCTCCTGTAGCTGTTGCTGCAGCTGGTGCTGCTGACGCTGGTGCTGCTAAAGACTCATTTGACGTTGAGTTGACAGCTGCTGGTGACAAAAAAGTTGGCGTTATCAAAGTTGTACGTGAAATCACTGGTCTTGGACTTAAAGAAGCTAAAGAACTTGTTGATGGTGCACCAGGTGTCATCAAAGAAGGCGTTCCAACTGCAGAAGCTGAAGAAATCAAAGCTAAATTGGAAGAAGCTGGAGCTTCAGTTACTCTTAAATAAGAGGCATATACCAATTAGAATTCGGAATAATATAGTATCAGCCTTTTAGAATCGTGAACACATTTTAGAAACTGATAAATTAATTTAGTTTCCTACCAAAAACCCTACCAAAAATTAATTTGGCAGGGTTTTTCTTTTTAATAAAATTATTTTGGAGAACAGTTGAATATTGTTCTCCTTTTTTATTTTCAGGAGGGAAAATGACAAAAGAATTACAATCATCACGCTATATTGTCATTTCATTTTTAGTACGTGAAATGGGAATTGACATTGTTGAAGCCATCTCTCTTATGGCTGAATTAGAAAAAAGTGGCTTGGTTCGCTTGGAATCAAGTGGAGATTTAATACTCAAAGAACTTGGAGGAGCGCTATGAAACGAATTACCGCAAATCAATACCAAACTTCAGAACGGTATTATAAATTACCTAAAATTCTTTTTGAGGATGAGAAATATATGGATATGAAACTAGAAGTAAAGGTAGCTTATTCTATTTTAAAAGATCGTTTAGAATTATCTCTCAGTCGTGGTTGGATAGACGAAGAAGGAGCGGTCTATTTAGTATTTTCTAATTCTAAACTGATGAGGCTGTTAGGTTGTTCGAAGTCAAAACTACTATCAATCAAAAAAGTTCTTAAAGAATATGACTTAATTGATGAAGTTCAACAGTCTTCAAGTGAGAAAGGGAGACTAGCTAATAAGATTTATTTAGGGGAGTTGTCTTCTACCCCAGTAGCTAGTTCGAACAGGCCTAGTGTTAAAAAAAGACTAGGGCAGGATGAAAATGAAACGGCCCCCGTCTCTTATTCGGCCCCTAGTGAGACTGAAGTTAGTGAGACTAAATATAGTGAGAATGAATCTTTATTTATTGAGGATGAGGAAGAAAGGAATTCTCAACCTATTTTGAGAAGAAAAGTAGAAAAGGTTACAAAATATGATCGAGATTATATTTGGGGATTGGTACAGGATCAATTTAGACGAGAGGGGTTTTCTGAAACAGCCAGTGAAATTGCTATGACTGATTTTGAGAGAATCTATCAGTATGCTCTTGACAATGTTCACTTTGTTAGACGTGCGGAAGTGCTTGCTGAATTTGTGTTTAATGGCTTGTATTCCGTTTGGAATAACCGTGTTAGAAAAGGAGGTGGTTAAATGTCGCCAATCGAGTGGATATTAGTTATGCTCATTGTCATTTCAAGTGGAGTGACTCTTTGGACATTGATAGTCGATCAGAAAGGGGTGATAAAGAAATGAGATTTATTGATTTATTTTCAGGTATCGGTGGCTTTAGACTTGGAATGGAAAGTGTCGGACACGAGTGTATTGGATTTTGTGAGATTGATAAATTTGCTAGAGAATCTTATAAGTCCATTTTTCAAACGGAAGGAGAAATAGAATTTCATGACATACGAGATGTTTCAGATGACGAATTTAAAAAACTTAGAGGGAAAGTCGATGTCATCTGTGGGGGATTCCCTTGTCAAGCATTTTCAATCGCAGGAAGACGATTGGGATTTGAAGATACTAGAGGAACTTTGTTCTTTGAAATTGCTCGGGCGACCAAACAAATCCAACCACGTTTTCTTTTTCTTGAAAATGTTAAAGGCCTACTCAATCACGATAAGGGACGGACGTTCACCACAATTCTTACCACACTTGATGAGTTGGGGTTTGATGTTGAGTGGCAGGTGCTTAACAGTAAGGATTTTGGCGTTCCCCAAAACAGAGAGAGGGTGTTTATTATCGGACATTCTAGAAAGAAAGGTACCAGACTCCTATTTCCTTTCAGACGAGAAGGTCAAGCAACTAACTCTGAGACTTTAAAAGCACTAGGAAATTTGAATCCATCAAAAAGTGGAATGAGTGGTAAAGTCTATTATTCAGAAGGTCTAGCGCCAACTTTAGTTCGTGGAAAAGGAGAAGGATTTAAGGTTGCGATTCCTTGTATGACACCAGACAGATTAGAAAAAAGACAAAATGGTAGACGTTTTAAGGATAATCAAGAGCCAATGTTTACTTTAAATACTCAAGATCGGCATGGTATTGTCGTTGTTGGAGATTTACCAACTAGCTTTAAGGAAACTGGTCGTGTCTATGGAAGTGAGGGTTTATCTCCAACATTGACTACAATGCAAGGTGGAGATAAAATCCCTAAAATACTGATTCCAGAACCAATCCAATTTCTAAAAGTACGGGAAGCAACGAAAAAAGGATATGCTCAAGCAGAAGTAGGAGATTCCATCAATTTGGAAAAACCAAATTCTCAGTATCGTCGTGGTAGAGTTGGCAAAGGTATAGCGAATACGTTAACAACTAGTGGACAAATGGGAGTAGTAGTTGCTAGCTATGAAGGAGAAGATAAACAAGTTTATCATGTAGCCGGTGTATTAATAGATGGACAATTTTACCGTCTGAGAATTCGACGAATCACTCCTAAAGAGTGTTTTCGCTTGCAGGGGTTTCCTGATTGGGCTTTTGAAGCTGCTAGAAAAGTCTCTAGTAATAGTCAGCTCTATAAACAAGCTGGTAATAGTGTAACCGTTCCTGTGATTGCCGCAATCGCAAAGAAATTAAAAGAAATAGAGGAAAAAGATGAAAGCATTAAATAAAGAATCAATACTAGATTGTGATGAATTAGAAACAGAATTACATGATGCAGAAATCAAACAGCTGGATGAACAATTATTTTTGATGCCCAATTATCCATGTGAGTTCGAAGTGACATTTTTAGATGATTACCATAAAAAACACAACTACCCACTATTTTACGAATCCTATCTTCAAAACGTTATGGAATTCCTTGAAAGTCAAGACATAAAGAATGGAGTTGATGCCTTTGTAGATGATCATCAAAATCTCGTTTTTATTTTGTATGGACAAGGTTATCGAGCAGAGGGAAAAGAGGGAATACTTACAACCCAAGTAACTGTAAAAGCTTATGATGAAGACAAGAAATCAATTAACTTCTCACATTCATTAGATTCCTTAATCGTCTCAGAATATCAAATGGAAGCGAATCAGTGGGAGGTCTCCCATGATTGATCTCTATCTAAGTAAAAATAGCCATAGAAATCAACTTCTTTTAGAATTCTTCCAAAACTATGGTATCGAAGTATCTTGTCATTCGGTTTCTGAAATGACAAAGGACAAATTAATTGAGATGATGAGTTATTCTTCAGATTGTTTCGAGTTTTTATCTCCCAATTTATTACGATTTAAGAATCGAGACAACCTAAGATTAACAGATTTCATCGAAATGATATTAAAAGATCCTGAACTAACCCTCAGACTTCCTCTTGCGGTTTCAAATAAGCGAGTTTATCCAAATCTGAATCTGGAGGAGGCTAGAGCTTTATTGCCAAGAGATACGAAACAATTGATTTACATGGCACAAACACATTATTTATCTAGCTAAAGGAGAATCAATATGGCTGAACGATTTTGGGAGAACTTGTCCATTATTTTGGCTGAAAGAAATATCAGCTGGATTGAGTTAACCAGAAAAATGTTTGCGGGAGAGTTTCACTATCCAAGTGAATTGAATCGTTTGTATCAAAAGATTCGGCACTACAAGGTGGAACAACGAATGCCTCAAAGTCCATGGGTAGAAAGGATTGTGCAGGTATTAGATTTAGATTATGAAGATTTATTTCGGAGGTAACTATGAAAAGAATAATTCCAGTTTACATATTCCAACAAGGAAATGTCCTATTGGTATCTCTATACTTACTGAAATTTCTTTGTATCGGTGAGTTAACTATACTACAGATTCTCTATGGTGCGTCACTCATTTCTTTTTTATGGATGTATGGCCAACGTAAACAAGCGCACAAGATTGATATGAAATCTAGGATGAAATGGCTTGGTATTGGATTATCTAGCCTACTGATTATAAGTCTATGTTTTAGTCTAATCCATGCTCAAGGCACCACGAATCAAGCAAACTTAATTAGCCTTCAACATCAAGTTCCTTGGTTTTCATTTTTATTGTTTTTAATCAATGCGAGTATGGTTGAAGAATTTCTGTATCGAGAAATCTTATGGAAGTTGGTCAGAAAATTAGACATCAGAATTGCGTTGACAAGTGTTTTGTTCGCCTTAGCTCATCATCCAGGAACCATTCTAGCTTGGTGTTTATATGTTTCACTTGGGATCTTTTTAGGGATGGTACGCTATAAATCGGACTTATGGGGTAGTATGGGGCTACATTTGGTTTGGAACCTACTAGTGTATAGTTTGCTGCTTGTTTAGGGAAATGAAATGCTAACGTTATGTAACAATGTTAGTCTTTTATTTCAAAATCTTTGTTTAGTATGAATTTAGCTCTACAGGAAAATAAAAAATGTGATAAAAATTTCAACTACTCTTATCTATAATAAAGCTACCTGTTCTTTGAAAATTGAATTCACTCCGTCTTGATTAGCGTGCCTGTGTAAGTAGGGACTGAGAGTATTTCCCTGTGAAGGGCAACTGGCACAAGACGTGTGTGAGAATTTTCTAACAGACACGGAGTTTATCGTTACCAGACTTAAACGATGCGACAAACTAGATAAAGGAGTTAATCATGAAGGTAGTAAACTTGTATGATTTGAAACAAATGGGAAATAAAGGTGGTTGTACCATCCAATTGATTCATCACTTTCCTTTTGGTATGGGCTTAGGACATCTCAAAAAAGACTACATTGAATTTAAACGTGTTGGTATCTTTGATGGAAAAGCAGTAGAAGTTACTCTTCGAGAACCTTATTCGAGAGATCTACTGCAGGTTGTCAAGTCGATTAAGCAACGTCAGAAATTGATAGCTTATCGTTATAAAGAAGGAAAGCTGCTATTTGTGAAGAAGGAGGCCTCAGATGTCCTCTGAACAACAGGAACGAATGGCAGTTCAATATGCAGAGCGTAGTCTTTTATTTACTGTAAGAAGTCTCTTAAAGATTCTAGAATGGTCTAGACGTCAGGCTTTAGCACAGGATTCCGCCTATAAGATAGGGGTGCAGAAATTAGAAGAATTGCTACAATCTCCTTATTCGATTGACACGATTAATCTGAAAAAAGATTTTTTAGACAAACCAATTGATATAGAGAAATTTAAAGCTTTTTTAGAAAAAGAAGAGATTCCTTTAGCCATCGCTTGGCAAGGGGATTCTCTACATTTCTATACGAAAGACCGTTCGATTCTAGACAATCATTTAGACCATCTGCTAGAAAAAATGGTTAATGATCCGGAGAAATTAGCTGATTTTACTATGGATAAGTCATTAGACGATGCAATTGATGAGGCGAAATCCCAAATTACCTTTAGACAAGAAGGGGCCGTCAAACAGAAAGAGATGGTGAGATGATGTACAGTGGAAAGAAATTCCTACTATTCTCACTGTTAGGCATCTTACTAGGCTATCTTTTTCATCGTTTGACGCTTTTGTATGATTCCTATACTGGAAATAGCTTAGATTAATGGACTCATCTTCTGATGGAAGGTCAAGATGAAGTCCTTCAGTCGCCATGGAATGTTTCCTTTACTGGAAAATCAAGTGCTTTTTTTCTACTAGGCTTTGTGATGATGTTGCTGGTTTATCTCTATCTAGAGACTGGTAAAAAACAATACCGAGAAGGGGTAGAATACGGGAGCGCCCGTTTTGGAACTCTAAAAGAAAAGAAGTTTTTTTACGGTAAGGAATTTTCTCATGATACGATCTTAGCACAAGATGTTCGTTTGACATTATTAGATAAAAAACCACCTCAATATGATAGAAATAAGAATATTACGGTGATTGGAGGGTCAGGAAGTGGGAAGACATTTCGCTTTGTGAAACCCAATCTTATTCAGATGAATAGTTCTAATATTGTAGTTGATCCAAAAGATCACTTGGCCGAAAAAACAGGCAAACTCTTTTTAGAACATGGCTACCAAGTAAAGGTGTTAGATTTAGTCAATATGAAGAACTCAGATGGCTTCAATCCTTTTCGCTATATAGAGACAGAAAATGATTTGAATCGCATGCTGACGGTTTATTTCAATAACACCAAAGGCTCTGGCTCCCGTAGTGATCCATTTTGGGATGAAGCTTCTATGACTTTGGTACGAGCTTTAGCCTCTTACTTGGTCGATTTCTATAACCCACCTAAAACAAGAGAACAGCTCATAGAAGAAAGTCGTTTAAGTCAAAAGGAATACCAAAACTTGTTGAAACGTCAAAAAAAAGAAGTGGAAGAGCGAAAAAAACGAGGGCGTTATCCAAGTTTTGCTGAAATCTCAAAACTCATTAAACACTTATCCAAGGGTGAAAACCAAGAAAAAAGTGTCTTAGAAATTCTATTTGAAAATTATGCTAAAAAGTATGGAACTGAAAATTTTACCATGCGAAATTGGGCAGATTTTCAAAATTATAAGGATAAGACTCTGGATTCTGTTATAGCTGTAACCACTGCTAAATTTGCCCTCTTCAATATTCAAAGTGTCATGGATTTGACCAAAAGAGATACCCTTGATATGAAGACATGGGGCCAGGAAAAATCAATGGTTTACTTAGTTATCCCAGATAACGATAGTACCTTTCGCTTTCTTTCAGCCCTCTTTTTTTCAACAGTATTTCAAACTCTAACAAGACAAGCAGATATTGATTTTAAGGGGCAATTACCTCTTCATGTGAGAGTCTACTTAGATGAATTCGCAAATATCGGAGAAATCCCAGATTTTGCTGAACAAACCTCAACAGTCCGTTCTCGGAATATGAGTCTCGTTCCTATTCTGCAAAATATTGCTCAACTTCAAGGACTCTATAAAGAAAAAGAAGCTTGGAAAACTATTCTTGGGAACTGTGATAGCTTAGTCTACTTAGGTGGTAATGATGAAGATACTTTTAAATTTATGAGTGGCTTACTCGGTAAACAAACCATTGATGTTCGAAATACTAGTCGTTCCTTTGGCCAAACAGGTTCAGGATCCCTTTCTCATCAAAAGATTGCTCGTGATTTAATGACACCTGATGAAGTCGGAAATATGAAACGGCATGAATGCTTAGTTCGAATTGCCAATATGCCTGTCTTTAAAAGCAAAAAGTACAATTCAACTAAGCATCCAAACTGGAAGTACCTTGCCAATCAAGAAAACGATGAACGGTGGTGGAACTATCAGATCAATCCTTTGAATCAAAGTCAGGAAAATCATCTTGAAGGCCTTAGAATTCGTGATTTAACTTTTGAATCTAGTTTAAAATAAAAATAGAAAAGAGGAAATAGATGATTACGCATTTTAAAGGTTTTGTTTATGGAGTAGACGCAAGTGCTATGTTTGCACAAGCTATGTCTTTGTTACAGAAGGGATTGATTGCGGTTGGTGCCTTTCTCGTTGTTGTTGGGATTGTCAATCTTGCAACCAACATTAAAGACGGTGGACCAGGTGTTCGGAATGCCATTCTTGAAATTGTCGGTGGTGTTATGGTCGGGGCTGCTGGAGCCTTTGTAACCCAGATTTCAATTTAGGAGGATAAACAATGACATGAATCTTAGTTTAGTCTCACCCTTTGTTTACCTTGCATCTGAAAAAATATCAGCTGAAAATTTATTTGAAGGATTTAATGTGGATTTACAATCTACGGTAGATCTGATTAAATCACTATCTAGCTACAATCCAACAGTTTGGACTTATATGTCTAGTATTACTAAAAGTGTCATGCAGCCCCTTGGAGTTGCGATTTTATCAGTTGTTCTCATCTTAGAATTTTCGAAGATGGCAAAGAAAATTGCTAACTCAGGAGGAGCGATGACCTTTGAAGCATTAGCACCGATGTTGATTAGTTATATTATGGTCGCAGTTGTAATTACCAACACTACCGTTATTGTAGAAGCTATCATCGGGATTGCGAGTCACGCCATTGAACAAGTGGCTTCCATTGTGGCTCACGGTGGGTCAAAGTATGATACCATCTCTGGATTAAAAGGGTCAGGATTTATTGGCCGGATGATTGTGGGCTTTTTCGCCCTCCTCATTTGGCTTGTTCGGATAGTAAGTGCAGCCATGGTTAATCTTTTGGTATCTATTCGATTTATTCAACTCTACCTTATGATCCCATTTGCCCCTCTTACGATTCCAACATTTTTAAGTGATGAATGGAAGTCTATTGGTATAGGCTATTTAAAAAATATTATGGTCTATGCGGTACAAGGGGTTCTTATTTTTCTGATTGTTTCTCTTGTTCCTTTGTTTGAATCTGCTGGTAAAATAGCTGTTTCAAATGGTGCAGGAGTCCTGCAATCACTTGCGATTATGTTTGGTAGTTTGGTACAAGCTATCTTACTGATTATTGCCCTCGTTGGTTCTCAACGTACGGCTCGCTCAATCTTAGGTATGTAATTAGATAAAGGCTAGGAAGTGGTTGCTTCTTAGCCTTTTTAGAAAGGAAAGTCATGAATACACGTGTCTTTAAAGACATCTCAAAATACCAACACAGGGCTTGGTTAGGTTTCACCACAAGACAAATCATCTTTGTTATACCAGCCTTTATTGTCACAATTATTGTTTTGGGCTTGAATCTCTTTTTCTGGCAATTTGGAGATTGGTTTGTTTACGGTTTTGTGTTTGCTTTTACCATCCCCCTCTTGCTTTTTGGAGTCTATAAACCCAATGATTTATATTTTGAACATTATTTGAAATACCGTCTTCATTTTGAACTAACGGTTCCCCTACGCACAATTACAGGAAAGAAAGGACTTGAACATGAAAAGAAAATTAAATACATTAAAGAAACAAAAAACTTCAACGACTAATAAAAAGGAAGAAGTTAAAGATAAAAAAGAGGAAGTGTTACCATCAACGGCTAATACTCTTTCCTATCAAGCCTTGTATCAAAATGGTCTGATGCAGGTAAAAGAAGAATATTTTTCACAAAGCTATTTACTTGGTGATGTCAATTACCAAACTGTTGGTTTAGAAGATAAGGGCGCAATCATTGAGAAGTATTCTGATTTGATTAACTCTTTAGATGATCAAACCAACTTCCAATTGACTATCTTTAATAAAAGATTGAATTTAGAAAAGTTTAGACAAAGTGTTCTATATGAGGAAAAAGAAGATGGGTATGATACTTATCGTAAAGAACTGAATCGGATGATGAATCAGAATTTAGACAGTGGTGAAAATAACTTTTCAGCTGTGAAACTGATTAGCTTTGGTAGAAAGGATTCTAATCCTAAACAAGCCTATCGTTCCCTGTCCCAAATAGGAGAATATTTCAAGAGTGGTTTTTCAGAAATTGATGCACGTTTTGAATCCTTGGCTGGAGAAAACCGTGTGAACTTGTTGGCAGATATGCTTAGAGGAGAACACCATCTTCCTTTTTCTTATCGTGATTTAACGAGATCAGGTCAGACGACTCGCCACTTTATAGCCCCTAACCTTTTGGATTTTAAAAACAAGAATTACCTACAAATCAATGACCGCTTATTGCAGATTGTCTATGTCAGAGACTACGGTATGGAATTAGGAGATCAGTTTATCAGAGACCTCATGCAAGGAGATTTGGAATTGATTGTGAGCCTCCATGCTCAAAGTTCGACCAAGGCTGATGCCATGAAGAAACTACGAACGAAGAAAACCTTGATGGAATCCCAAAAGATTGGGGAACAACAAAAACTTGCTCGTACAGGTATCTATTTGGAAAAAGTAGGTCATGTATTAGAAAGCAATATCGATGAAGCTGAAGAACTCTTAAAAACCATGACAGAGACAGGAGATAAACTGTTTCAAACAGTCTTCTTGATTGGTGTCTTTGGTCAAGATGAAGAGGAACTCAAACAAGCACTAGACACGATCCAACAAGTGGCCGGGTCAAATGACCTAATGATTGATAAACTTCCATATATGCAAGAAGCAGCCTTTAATAGTTTGCTACCATTTGGTTGTGATTTTTTAGAGGGAGTATCACGGAGTTTATTAACGTCCAATATAGCAGTGAACTCTCCATGGACTTCAGTAGATTTACAAGACCGTAGTGGGAAATATTATGGTATCAATCAAATCTCAAGCAATATTATTACTATTGATCGTAGCCTATTAAATACACCGTCTGGTTTGATTTTAGGGACATCTGGAGCTGGGAAAGGGATGGCAACAAAGCATGAAATTATCACGACCAAAATCAAGGAATCTGGTGAAAATACTGAAATTATCATCGTGGATCCAGAAGCAGAGTACAGTGTCATTGGACGGGCTTTTGGTGGAGAAATGATTGATATTGCGCCCGATTCCCAAACTTATCTCAATGTCCTTGACTTGTCTGAGGAAAATATGGATGAAGATCCTGTAAAGGTAAAATCAGAATTTCTTTTATCCTTTATCGACAAGTTATTGGATAGGAAAATGGATGGAAGAGAAAAATCGATTATCGACCGAGTTACCAGACTCACCTATCAGTCATTTAAAGAGCCTTCTTTGGAAGAATGGGTCTTTGTCTTGAGCCAACAACCAGAAGAAGAAGCGCAGAACTTGGCACTTGATATGGAACTGTATGTCGAAGGTTCTCTTGATATTTTTTCACATAAGACCAATATTCAGACAGGATCTAATTTCTTAATCTATAATGTTAAAAAGTTAGGAGATGAGCTGAAACAAATCGCCCTTATGGTGGTTTTTGATCAGATATGGAATCGTGTTGTTCGAAACCAAAAATTAGGGAAGAAGACCTGGATTTATTTTGATGAAATGCAGCTTCTCTTATTAGATAAATATGCCAGTGATTTCTTCTTTAAATTGTGGAGTCGTGTCAGAAAATATGGAGCCAGTCCGACTGGAATAACTCAAAACGTAGAAACCTTATTGTTAGATCCAAATGGTAGACGGATTATTGCAAATAGTGAATTTATGATTCTCCTCAAGCAAGCAAAAAATGACCGAGAAGAACTAGTTCAACTATTAGGCTTGTCAAAAGAACTTGAAAAATACCTAGTCAATCCAGAAAAAGGGGCAGGACTAATAAAAGCAGGTTCAGTTGTCGTTCCCTTTAAAAATAAGATTCCTCAAGGTACTCAATTGTTTGATATTATGAGTACGGATCCTGATAAAATGGCTTCTAACTAAGGGGAAGGTAAATGAAGGATAAGAGAGAAATCATACGTGCCCGAAAGGCATTTAGAAGAAGTCTAAAAGATGAGAAGAAATTCTTGAAACAAGGTAAGAAGGAGGTGAAGAAACAGAAAAAAGATTCCGCTGTACTGGATGAAAAAGCATGGAAAAAAGAGATAAAGGAAAAGCTAGAGGAGATGAGAGAAGCTTCAAAGGCTAGAGTAAAACAAGCAAATGAAGACTACAATCATATTCTTCAAAATAGTCCTCCATCTCTTTTGAATCGCAAAGAATTGAGAGACAGACGGTTGCCTCATGCTAGGAAACGATTGAAAATAGCTAAGGAGCAATTTAGAGAAGCCAAGGTAGAAGCAAAAGAAGAAAGAAAAGAGAGACGTAAAGAAAGAAAAACCAATCAAAAATTTCTTTATGGTCAGGAATCGAAACAAAAATCTAATTTTTTCTTTCAAGGGAAGAGTTTAGAAGAATTAAAAGCTAAGAAAGAAGTCAAGGCCGCAAAAGAGAATCTAAAATCTACTAAACAAGCCTATAAGTCCAAAAAAGTCAGTAGGAAAGCCAAAACTTTTCTTTATGTCCTTGGACGTGAAGGAGGAGAGTTAGCTTCAGAAAATGAAGATTTAGAAGGCTATCGCACACTTCAAGAGACAATTAGAAAAGGGAAACGCTACAGTCGGCTTTCTTATAATCTTGGAAAAGCTAGTGTCAAAACAGGACAAGCAACAGGTCGTTTTACCAAGAAAAGACTGACCAACACAAAAGAGCGATACCATCATTTTAAGGATGGAAAAGGATGGAAACTAGCGAAAGATAACCCAAGTTCCTTTAAAAATCGGTTTCGAAAATTAAAGAAACAAGGTCTTACAAGTGTCCGAAATATCTATCAGAAACTAAAAGCAGCCTTTTCCTTCTTTACATTTGCGACTGGGAATCCTGTAACATGGATAGTTGGAGGAGTCATTTTTCTCCTCATACTGATGATGAGCTTCTTTTTAGGATTTTCATCTGCTAGTTTGATTCAACAAGATGAATTTGAATTGACTAAAGCTTATACCCACCTAACTTGGGAAGATGCAGAACATACCCGAACAAATGATAAAGGCATTACCTATTACACAAAAGTTGATGATGTGATGGGGTATATGAACTTTAAATTCCATTACTATGAGTTACACAAACTAGTTCACTTATTTAGTTCAGAAACTTATAAGAATTATTTGTCTACTTTGTGGCATGATTTAAACGATGGGGAAGATTTGAAATCCATGCAAGACCTCTATGAAACTCCTAAGTATAAACTATCGAAAGACGATCAAGAGGAAATGAAGGAACTAAAAGAAGAAGGTGTCTATGCTTCCATGCAGGAATTAGACAATCCATTTGAGGGACAAAGCAACGAAGATAGTCTAACCATGACTTATCGTTATGGATACTATGATTTAGACGGAAAACCTACCCTTCAGGAGTACATTCTACTAGAAGCGAAGGCTCACCAAACGATTGTCGCACCAATGGATGGAGTTGTATCTCTAGACGGTGATAATGTTATTCTCACTAATGGAAAAGGAGAGAATGAGAGTCGTTTAACCTTATATTCCATCCATAATGGCCGTGCGATTGAGGGGACAAGAGTCCTAACGGGTGATATTATTGGTGAAACACCAGATGATACAGGTTTGAAAGTTTCCTATCAAAAGTTTAAGAACAAGAAAGAAAAATTGGTGTACGTCAATCCGCAATTTTATTTTCCCAAAGTCATTCAACTTCAGACCACTATCTTACCTGCCATTGGTCAGTTTGGTGGGGATGAGTTTGAACGAGCGAAACATATTTATGATTTTTTGAAATCTCAAGGGGCAAGTCCTCAAGCCATTGCGGCAATTTTAGGAAATTGGTCGGTAGAGTCTTCTATCAATCCTAAACGAGCTGAGGGAGATTATTTATCTCCTCCAGTTGGCGCTACCGATTCCTCATGGGATGATGAAAGCTGGTTAGCAATTGGAGGTCCAGACATTTATAGTGGTGCTTATCCTAATATCCTTCATAGAGGTTTGGGGTTAGGTCAATGGACGGATACTGCAGATGGTTCAACACGTCATACAGCTTTGTTAAATTATGCACGTAGCAAAAATAAGAAGTGGTATGATTTAGACCTCCAACTTGATTTTATGCTTCATGGGGATAGTCCTTACTATCAAAGTTGGTTAAAGGATTTCTTTAAAAATACGGGCAGTGCAGCCAATCTAGCCCAACTCTTCCTTACCTATTGGGAGGGAAATTCTGGTGACAAACTACTGGAAAGACAAACCAGAGCAACGGAATGGTATTACCAAATTGAAAAAGGCTTTAGCCAAACAAATGGAGGACAGGCTAAGAGTGACCCGCAATCCCTTGAAGGGGTTCGTGGGGACTTGTATGAGCATTCTGTTCCTGGTGGTGGAGATGGTATGGCCTATGCCTATGGACAATGTACATGGGGTGTTGCGGCTCGTATGAACCAGTTAGGATTAAAGCTAAAAGGTAGAAACGGAGAGAAGATTTCAATCATTAATACCATGGGAAATGGTCAGGACTGGGTTGCGACAGCTTCAAGTCTTGGTGGGGAAACGGGTTCTACACCAAGAGCAGGTGCTATTGTTTCTTTTGTGGGAGGTACACATGGTACACCAGCAGAGTATGGTCATGTGGCTTTTGTCGAGAAGATCTATGATGATGGTTCTTTCCTCGTGTCTGAAACAAACTATGGTGGCAACCCTAACTATACCTTTAGAAAAATCTCTCAAGCAGATAGTGCCATCAGTTTTGCCTATACGGTGAAATAAAGAAGTTGATACTTGAAATTTTAACAATTTTCAGGTAGAATAAATAGTGTAGATGAGTGGTCGGCTCATGGTCAATCTGATAGTAATCTTGGACATAAGGGCCAAGCGGTGGCGGACACCAGAACGAAATCCGATAGCAATCTTGGACGTAAGGGCCAAGCGGTGGCAGACACCAGAATAAACCGACTGACTAGGTGGCTTACAGACTCTGTAAACCACCTTTTTTGTGAGGAAAATATGGAAAATTCTAGAGATTATCGTAATCCAAATTACACCGAAAAAATAAAACTTCAGCGTTTTTTTACTCAGTTACAAATTGCGGCTTCTTTTTTTAAAGAACACTTTGTTGGCAAAATCATGTATTATGAAACGGAAATAGAAAGTGTTGAACTTCATTTTTCACCTACTAATTTCATGCACCTATGTGGTGTTGATTACCGAAAAGGTGCAGGCAGTTTCTTTGACGATTGTTTAAATAGTCATGTCATAATTGATGAGTTGAAAATAAAAAATGATGGAACCACGATGCAAAAGTTACAAGTTTTAGGATCTATTGAGGAGTTATTGGGAAAGCATGTTCATCTAACTGGTTCAGGACGTTATTTGTATTTGGAGTTTGATTATGCTCTACGTACAAGAAAACAGATACTAGCATTAACATTGAAAGAGACATCAAAGAAAATTGTTCCTCAATCTTTATTAGATTTGAAGAGAAAGACAGTATTTCCAGAAGGTCAAAAAGTAATTTCAATTTACTCAAAACATTTACAAACGTCGGAACTTTTTTATTATTTAAAAGATTAGTTTACATATCTTTTGTGGTATAAAACATATTTTCATCATTATAAGGAGAACGCAGTTTTGGCTCGTTCTTTTTTTGTTGATGATATGCTCCAAACAACCTACACTAGATTGGATATGAAATAGTTTGTGATTACATAATTTATCTTCAGGGAAGTTATGGACATTATCTCAATTTCTGTCATGATAGACATCTCTAACAATTTCCGTTATAACAGACATTGACTTACAAAGTATTTCTTTTCTGAACATATTAGCGTTATAATATAAATGCAGTGTTACACTGTAGAATATTAAGAAAATAGGATACTGTAGGTTTAAAATAAATGTGTAAGATAAATAGTTGGATTAGTAAAAGTTTCAAGTCTGATAAGAACAATATTACATTTCATACAACTGAATGTATATATTTTATAAGAGAGAGGGATGCTTGATTGGGGAAAATCATTCAAAATACAGTTATAAGGATTTTAATAAGAATGAAAGTGTGATATTTCTTTTTCATTAATCTTCTAAATGTATTAAAATCAAGCTTTCCACTTATGTATTCAGCTAATAAACTTCAATACATTTCAATAGATTTTCAAAATTTGGTGGGGATTTTTATTATACTTTGTACGAGCTTTTCAATACCCTATCCCAACCTTTAAAATCCCCTAAGTTATTTACTCAAGGGATTTTTTATCTGCTTTTTTCATACTCAAACAGTCAGTCTAACTGTTTGATTTTCTTTGTGACTAACTCCCTAAAAATAGTAGAATTAGCTACTTTACTGATTTTACAAGATAATAACAAGACCTAAACGTATAATTTATTTAGGTTTACCAATTATGACTTTAACATTTTCCAATAAGGTCTAACTCAACCGTCCCCAAAGTTAAATCCTTATGTATTTAATCAGAAAGATTATTTTTCGCATATTTTTTTATGTCTTTGGGATAAAATCCCTTATATTTTTTGAAGCATGTACTAAATTTACTGTGAGAGGAATATCCTACAGCCTCTGCTATATCTTGAATTTTAAGGGTAGAGTTCAGTAGGAGTAATTCCGCCATATTCATTCTCCGTCTTTGAGTATATTCTGTAATTGTGCATTGATATTTTTGCTTAAATAACTTTTTTAGTTTTGTGCCGCTCATAGTGGATATTTTTTCTAAAGTATCCTGTGAGATAGATGTTGCATAATGATCGTCTATATAATTGGCGACATTTTTCAAAGCCTCATCATCGGCAATAGATAGTGGATTGCTGTACTTATTTAAAAAAGAGTCTATTGTAATACTTAACCATTCCTTTGCCTTTGACTCAAAAAAGATTTCAGCAGCAGGAGATGCCATCTTGCAATTAAGGATATCTTTTGCGATTCTTTCTAAAGGCTTGTTTATTATAATGCTGGTATTAAAAAATAAATCTTCATAGTTACAGACTTTATTCTTATAAGAGGACAGGCATTGCTCTATCATGGACTGATTGAAATTTATACCGATTCCTAAATAAGGAGAGTTTTTGTGAAGTAAAAACCTAAAGTCTTTAGAATTTTTTGTATTTATAGTATAAAGTGAATTTGAAGAAAGATTTTGATAAGGATTAAAACATTCACCGTTTGCTGTAACTAAATAAGATAAATAAAGGGAATAGAAATTATTCAAACCAGAAAAACTTGTATGGATAATTTCTTTTTTTATGAAAACATCATAAATATCAATAGTGAAATTATCGCCCTCGTAAAACCAATATATGCCTTCTGCATTATCCGTGCTAAAACGGAATTCATGTCCTACAGTGGAGTATTTTGTATTATCGATAGATTCATCTGTAGAAAAAAAGTTTTTAACAAAGTTATAAAAATCACTCATATTATACCTCCGTGCTTTATATTTTATCCCGAATAGACATTATCCCGAATAGACTTATTTAGCCATATCTAATTGATTGAAATCCTCATTTATTATATAATGAATGATAGATAAAAACAAGAAAAACTATGCGTATTGCAAAAGAGTTTGAAAACAAGCCTCTAAAATCAGTCTAAAAAGGCTATTTATAGGGTTTGCTAATTTTAAAAAAAGGAGGAGTTGTTCAGTGAAGGATAAGAAGAAATCAATACTGAAAAGACTAATGGCTTACGGTGGTGAAAAAAGTTTTTTACTCTATATTGCTATGGTTATGTCTGCTGTATCAGGTGTCATGGTTTTGATGCCTATGGTATATATTCATAGAATTGTAAATAACTTAATTTTAAATGGGATGGTGAATTTTGATTATGTAAAGGAAAATTCAATTTATGCAGCAGTCTTTGCCGTTCTGGGGCTTTTTATATACCTAATAGGTTTAATTTTATCCCATATTTTTGCATTTGAAGTGGAAGATAACATTATTAAGACTTCCGTAACAAAACTAATAAACAAACCGCTTGGGTATTTCGATGACAAAGAAAGCGGAAGGATAAGAAATGTAATTGTGTCCGGAGCGTCTGAAACCCATTCTTTTATAGCGCATCAACTTCCTGATATGGCGATGACCATTATATCGCCAATCGTCCTGCTTGTATTTTTCTTCGTGTTTAACTGGAAGTTAGGACTTGCCAGTATGATACCGATGATTATCGGTATGACATTGATGTCATCTATGATGACAACCGAAACAAAAAAAATGAAGGATGAGTATTATGCAGGACTTTCCGATTTATCTTCTCAGACTGTGGAATATGTTCGAGGAATTCCTGTTGTTAAAACATTTGCACAAAGTGTTGAGAGCTTTGATAAGTTATATTCGTTAATCATAAAAACAAAAGACAATGTACTTAAGCTTACTATGAGTTATACGAATAAAATGTCGTGGTTTGAAACCGTTTCTACATCGACGGCATTTTTCTTGGTACCTGTGGCATTACTCTTAATAAAATTTAATGGAAACTTATCTAATGTAGTTGCAGATTCTGTTATTTACTTCCTAATAGGACCGGCATTTGCTACTTTTATTATGAGAACTGCGACGATTACACAATACAGTTATTTTGCAGAACTTGCTTTAGATAAAATTGAAAATATACTTGAGTTTGATGATTTTGTTTATGGAAATAAAACAAGTTCTGATGTTGGGATAGAGTTTAAAAATGTAAGCTTTTCTTATGAAGATGAAAATGTATTAGACGATATTTCATTTAAGGTGAATAAAGGAGAACGAGTTGCTTTAGTCGGATCATCAGGCAGTGGTAAAACTACTATAGCAAGGCTTGCTGCACGATTTTACGATATTAAAACAGGTGAAATTTATATTGGAGGAATTAATATAAAAGATTTTGAAAAAGAGGCTTTAATGAGAAAAATTGCTTTTGTTTTTCAAAACTCTAAACTATTTAAAATGAGTTTAAGAGATAATCTTTTAATCGGAAAGCCTGATGCAACTAATGAAGAAATTGACAATGCCTTAATCAATTCAGGGGCTAAAGATATTATTAAAAATTTAGATAAAGGACTTGATACTGTTTACGGAACTAAAGGCACATATTTTTCAGGAGGAGAGGCTCAAAGGATTTCTATAGCGAGAGCTTTTTTGAAAGATGCAGATATTATCATTTTAGATGAAGCTACAGCCTTTGCAGATCCTGAAAATGAACATTTAATTCAAGAGTCTTTTAAGAAGCTATCAAAAAACAAGACAACATTGATGATTGCTCATAGATTATCTACAGTAGTAGATGCGGATAAAATTCTTGTTATTGATAAGGGGAAAATTGTAGAAGAAGGCAAGCATTCAGATTTAATCGGTATGAGTGGGCCTTACAAAAAACTTTGGGAAGAATATCAAAAATCCGTAAATTGGAAGATAGGAGGTTAAACATATGGTTTCTTATTTTATGAAAAAATATGCGATGTCAGAAAAAGGCGCTCTTAACTTAAAAAAAGCCATATTTTCACACACGCTTGTTAATTTAACTAAATTGTTCGCACCAATGATCGGTTTTATGTTTCTGTTTCAGTATATAGGCATTTTAAAAAGTATTGAGAGTTACAATTTTACTTCTGTTCATTATATTGCACTAATTGTAGTAATGATGATTGTGATGTTCTTAATAGCGAGGTGGGATTATGTAAGACTTTACACCAATGTGTACAACGAGAGTGCAAATTCAAGAATTGAGTTAGCGGAAAAGTTAAAGAAATTACCTCTTTCTTATTTTGGTAAAAGAGATTTGGCAGACCTTGCGGAAACCATGATGAATGACATGAACTTATATGAAACAATTTTTTCTCATGCTGTACCTCATATATATTCAACGGCTATATCCACAAGTATTATTGCTTTAATGCTTATCTTCTATAATTGGAAACTTGCACTTGCAGCCCTTTGGGTAATTCCCATTTCTATTTTGATTATATTTTTATCAAAGAAAAGTCAGAAAAAAATAGTACAAGGCTGGATAGATGATAATCGTAAGGTTTTTGATAATCTACAGGAAAATATAGAGCAGATAGAGCAAATAAAATCTTACAACTTAGAAGATAGGATGTTAAATGATTTTTTTGAAAAATTAAATGCATCCACACAACAGAAGACGAAAGGTGAAGTTGTAGCCGGAACACTTACAGGAATAGCTGCCGCAATTTTAAAGCTTGGAATTATAAGTGTTGCCGTTATCGGCGTCAACATGCTTATGGCAGGGGAGGTAAGTGCGCTGGTTTATATCGCATTTTTAATGCTTACAGCAAGTATTTATCTTCCTATAGAAGGAATAATCACCTTTATGTCAATGATAGTTATGCTTGATGCGGTTGTAGGGAGAATAAAGGAAATAAAGACCATGCCTGTTCAAAAAGGCAAAAAAGATATTGACATTAAAAATTACGATATTGAGTTCAAGGATGTTTATTTCGGATATGATGATTATTCTGTAATAAATTGTGTGAGCTTTACTGCAAAGCAGGGTGAAATCACTGCGCTAATCGGTTCAAGCGGAAGCGGAAAAACAACTCTCACCAAGCTTGCTGCAAGATTTTGGGATATAGATAAAGGAAAGATTTTGATAGGGGGAGAGGACATCGGTAAAATTGATCCGGAAACACTCCTTAAAAATTTCTCTATCGTTTTCCAAGATGTTACTCTTTTTAATTCAAGCATAAAAGATAATATAAAAATCGGTAAAAAAGATGCTACAGATGAAGAGATTATAAGAGCGGCTAAAATAGCAAGATGTTATGAATTTATAGACAAAATGCCGGATGGAATAGATACAGTAATAGGTGAAAACGGACAAAGACTTTCAGGCGGAGAAAGACAAAGAATCTCAATAGCAAGGGCAATACTAAAAGACGCACCAATCATATTGCTTGATGAGGCTACAGCATCTCTGGATGTTGAAAATGAAAGTCTAATTCAAGAGGCTTTATCCGAACTTATAAAAGAAAAAACGGCAATTGTTATTGCTCATAGATTAAGAACAATAAGAAATGCAAACAAAATCGTTTTATTAAATGCCGGAAAAATAGAAGCGATAGGGACAGATGAAGAACTTTGTAAAAGCTCGGAATTTTATAAAGCAATGCTTAGAAAATCAAATATTCAGTGAAAACTTATTTAGAAGGAAAATATAAAAATGGAAAAATTAAGAATTAAAGATTTAGTTACGATAGGTGTATTTACAGTAATATATTTTGTACTTATGTTTGCTTCGGGAATGATTGGTATTGTACCGATTTTATACTTGGCATACCCTACACTGGCAGGCATTATAACAGGAATAGTTATAATGCTCTTTATGGCAAAAGTTCAAAAATCATGGGGATTATTTATACTTGGGTTGATTTGTAGTCTTTTAGCAATTGCAATGGGAAATACATATGTAATATTGATACATGCTGTAATCAGTATGGCAATTGCGGAACTTTTAAGAAAAAAAGGAGAATATAAATCATTTAAATTTAATATGCTCTCATTTGTCGTATTCAACACTTGGATTTGTGGTTTCCTTATGCAAGTTTTGTTGGCTAAAGACAAGGTTATTAAACTGGCGGAAACAGGCGGTATGGGTCACGATTATATAATGAAGCTCATAGCACTTTTGAATTATCGAAGTATGGTATTAGTATATATCGGTGCTGTTGTCGGCGGGATACTCGGCGCATATATCGGTAAAGTCTTTTTGAAAAAGCATTTCGAAAAAGCTGGTATTGTATAATGCTCGTTTCTTTAGACAATCCATATAATCCCAATCCAATTAGTAAAATTTTAGTAAGTTTTTCACTTGGATTTGCTGTATTTTATAAAGTAAATACCTATTTTGAATGGGGAATTGTGCTTCTTATTTCATTTCTTTTTTTAATGAATGGATTTAAGAAAGAAGCCTTAAAAAACATATCATTTTTTGGGGTTCTTTCTTTGATACCTAATCTTGATGTAATTAGAAATATGAATGCGATTTTAATGATGTTTTTTATGCTATTTGCTGTATGTAAGATGTTTTATCTTCCATTTAGTGCGGGAAGTTTTTTTTTAAAAACATCGGATGTAGGAAGTGTAATATCCTCAATGGATAAAATGAATTTACCTCGTACTGTTTCTATACCAATTGCTGTAATGTTTAGGTTTTTTCCTTCATTTAGGGAAGAAAGTCACAATATAAAACTTGCTATGAAAATAAGGGGTATTACATTTAAAAATCCAATTTCATACATCGAGTATGTAATTGTGCCTTTACTTGTTATGTCTTCTAATATTTCTGATGATATTGCAAAGGCAGCAGAAACAAAATGTATTGAAAATCCTGTTAAAAAAACTAGGTACATATCCGTCAAAACGAAAACAGTTGATTTTGTTTATGTGCTTTCAATACTGATTATGGTTATAGGAGGAGCTTTATGGTAGAAATTGAAAATTTATCTCTATCTTATGGAAATTCTCCTAAAGTGTTAAAAAACATTTCTTTAGATGTAAAAAAAGGCGAATGCGTATTATTTACTGGGAAAAGTGGTAGCGGAAAATCTTCAATTATAAATTCTATCAATGGGTTAGCTGTACGATATGATGGAGCTTCTATGGGTGGAACTATCAGGATTGATAATAAAGATATTAAAAACCTCGAATTATACGAAATATCGCTCTTAGTATCAAATGTATTTCAAAATCCAAAGACACACTTTTTCAATATAAATACTACTCTTGAATTACTTCTCTATTTGGAGAATATAGGACTTTCAAAAAAACAAATGGATGAAAGACTAAATGATATGTTGGATTTGTTTCCGATAGAACATCTTTTAAATAGAGATATTTTTAAGCTTTCGGGTGGAGAAAAGCAGATTTTATGTATTGCTGCAAGTTATATATCTGGAACGGAAATCATTGTTTTAGATGAGCCTTCATCAAATCTTGATGAAGAAAACATTTTAATCATAAAAGAAATGCTTATAAAACTTAAAGATAAGGGGAAAACTCTTATAATCTCAGAACATAGAATATTTTATCTAATGGATATTGTAGATAGAGTTTTTTTGATTAAAGATGGGGAAATACAAAAGGAATATACTCAAATAGATTTTATGAAAATACCGTCTGAAAAGCTAAAGAAGTTAGGTTTAAGAAATAAGAATAGAGTAAAACTTACAGTACCCGAAAATGAAAATAAGGGAAATTTAGAAGTAAAAAACATTGAATTTAAGTTTAATGGCATAGATAAAAAATTGCATTTAAAAGACCTCTCTTTTGAAATGGGAAAAATTTACGGCATAGTAGGAACAAACGGACTTGGTAAATCCACTTTGCTCAGATGCCTTATAGGCTTAGAAAGAAAATCGAAGGATGAAATCTATTTGGACGGCAAAAGACTTTCAAAATCAGATAGGCTAAAAATATCATCCCTTGTAATGCAGGATGTTAACCATCAGCTTTTTACCGATTCTATTGCAAGTGAAGTAGGTCTTGGAATAAAAAATATTGAAAGTAGTTATGTTGAAAATATTCTGAAAAAACTTGATTTATATGAATCAAAAGATCGTCATCCAATGAGCTTGTCAGGTGGACAAAAGCAAAGGGTAGCAATTGCATCTGTACTATGTAAAAAATCTAAACTTATGTTTTTTGATGAGCCTACTAGTGGAATGGATTATTGCAATATGATGAACATATCCCATCTGATCAACGAATGTAAAAGCGATAAGAAAATAATATTCATTGTTTCACATGACCAAGAATTTTTAAATTCGATAGCTGACAATGTTATATATTTGTAAATATCCATAGAGATACTCATATTTGAAAAATCAAAATAAAGGAAATTTAAAGATGTAAGGAGATAAAAATATGAAATATCATGACATGATAATAGAAAATATAAGTGTATGTGAATTTCTTTTATCGTGTGAAAGTAAGATATTTTGTTTAGGAAAATTTTTATGCGTTATTAAATAATATAATAGAAAAAGAATACATTTCTAAAAGAGGACTTTTTACGCCAAAGTGTAGAAGTCCTCCTTTTTTATTATCACTAACGGAAAAGGAGAGAATGAGAGTCGCTTAACCTTATATTCCATTCATAATGGCCGTGCGATTGAGGGGACAAGAGTTCTAACGGGTGATGTTATAGGTGAAACACCAGATGATACAGGTTTGAAAGTTTCCTACCAAAAGTATAAGAATAAGAAAGAAAAATTGGTGTATGTCAATCCGCAATTTTATTTCCCAAAAGTCATTCAACTTCAGACTACTATCTTACCTGCCATTGGTCAGTTTGGTGGGGATGAGTTTGAACGAGCAAAACATATTTATGAGTTTTTGAAATCTCAAGGGGCAAGTCCCCAAGCCATTGCGGCAATTTTAGGAAATTGGTCGGTAGAGTCTTCTATTAATCCTAAACGTGCTGAAGGGGATTATTTATCTCCTCCTGTTGGCGCTACCGATTCCTCATGGGATGATGAAACCTGGTTAGCAATTGGAGGTCCAGCCATTTATAGTGGTGCTTATCCTAATATCCTTCATAGAGGTTTGGGGTTAGGTCAATGGACAGATACTGCAGATGGTTCAACACGTCATACAGCTTTATTGAATTATGCACGCAGCCAAAATAAGAAGTGGTATGATTTAGACCTACAACTTGATTTTATGCTTCATGGGGATAGTCCTTACTATCAAAGTTGGTTAAAGGATTTCTTTGGAAATACAGGCAGTGCTGCCAATCTCGCCCAACTCTTTCTTACCTATTGGGAGGGAAATTCTGGTGACAAACTACTGGAAAGACAAACCAGAGCAACGGAATGGTATTACCAAATTGAAAAAGGCTTTAGCCAAACAAATGGAGGACAGGCTAAGAGTGACCCGCAATCCCTTGAAGGGGTTCGTGGGGACTTGTATGAGCATTCTGTTCCTGGTGGTGGAGATGGTATGGCCTATGCCTATGGACAATGTACATGGGGTGTTGCGGCTCGTATGAACCAGTTAGGATTAAAGCTAAAAGGTAGAAACGGAGAGAAGATTTCAATCATTAATACCATGGGGAATGGTCAGGACTGGGTTGTGACAGCTTCAAGTCTTGGTGGGGAAACGGGCTCTACACCAAGAGCAGGTGCCATTGTTTCTTTTGTAGGAGGTACACATGGCACACCAACAGACTATGGTCACGTGGCCTTTGTAGAGAAGATCTATGATGATGGTTCTTTCCTCGTGTCTGAGACAAACTATGGTGGCAACCCTAACTATACCTTTAGAAAAATCTCGCAAGTAGATAGTGCCATCAGTTTTGCCTATACGGTGAAATAAAGAAGTTGATACTTGAAATTGTAGCTATTTAAAGATACAATATGTCTATAAATGAGTAGTCGGCTCATGGTCAATCTGATAGTAATCTTGGACATAAGGGCCAAGCGGTGGCGGACACCAGAACGAAATCCGATAGCAATCTTGGGCGTAAGGGCCAAGCGGTGGCAGACACCAGAATAAACCGACTGACTAGGTGGCTTACAGGTTCTGTAAGTCGTCTTTTTTACTTTAATAGTAATGTTTTACATTTTAAGGAGAACGCAGTTTTGGCTCGTTCTCTTTTTTTGTTGTGATACTTCTTTCAAGGAATATTTGGTAGGATTGGAGTGAAAAAAGATTAACTAGGAAAGAAGGAAGTATATGGAAGCCATTTATCAACGTGATTCGGATCAAGATGGATTAACTGATGCTCAAGAATTGGCGCTAGGAACCAATCCTCTTAGCGCAGATTCTGATGGTGATGGTCGTTCAGATTTATTGGAAATAGAAGAAGGAACTAATCCCTTAGAAAAGGATTTTCAAGACTTAGACCAAATAAGTATAACTGAACCGTCATCAGTATTTATGGAAATGAAACAAAAGATTTCAGGTATGATGGAGAGTCACTACAAGGAATTTATACAGGCTCTGATTAGTATTGAAACAGGGATTGAAAACCAACAAGACCTAGAAGACTTATATACTTACTACATGAGAACAGATGCCGTTTCTCTTTTGTCTAGTGATTTAGAAACCAGTCCTCAAGAGGTTGAAATGGAGATAGAGTTGTAGGGGAATCATGTGATTCTCCTATTTTCGTATAGATGAAAGGAGCGAGTATGGAAGTAATGCAATTATTGGCTATGTTTCGTGGAACAATTCCCAAAGATAGAGAGAAAATGGACTTATTCCTTCGTTATCAAGCACAACATTTTGATGAGAAATGGCAGGACTTGGTAGAGAGTTTTTTGACTGAAGAGGGCAAGATAGAAGAGATACCTCAAGTCTATTCTTTTCATCAAGATATTGTTTCTTTTCTAGAGGCCAGTTCTGAAAATAATGACCAAGATTTAGAAAGTTACACAAGAAATTTTGGACAAGCAGGTCTAGGTAAATTATCTCAATTAAGTAATTTTGAGAAAAACTTGGTGCTAGAAGTCGCATCCTATAATCTTTCCACTCGATTTTACATCCAATCTGAAAAAGAAAAGCTAGAACAACTAAGTGAGCTTCTATTTCATCAGAATCAGGATGTCAATTTAGTCAACGTCTATCGAGTTGCGAATAATCTATCTGACCGTATTAGTAGAGATATAGAGGAATTTCTTCTAATGGTTGACTCAAAAGAGCTTAAAAAAGAAGTTCTTGAGATTCATTTTGAAGAAAAAGAGGGAGATGTTCTAGCCTATATGGGTTCAGAATTGATGGCTACTTTAGATACAGTTACGGATCTTATTCATCGTGAAGAAAACTACCAACAACTCCCACTGACACAAAAGCTGAAGATTATTACTCATTTTGATGAAGTAAAGGCTATAAGAGAAAAGTCTAAGCAAGTAGAGGAATCCTTATCTCCTTCAAGTGATATTGAACAGGAAACGGAAGAAACTAACTCCTTTTCTAATGTCGATAAAATTGTAGAAGAAGCTTTGAGGGAATATCCAATCGGTTCACAAGTAAGTTATAAAGGACAAGTATTTCAGTTGGTTTCGATTGAAAATGCACAGTTAAATGACTTAGTTCGCCTAGAGCTATTCAATGATTCCAACCAGTTATTTGAAGAGAATCCTATCTTATACTTGAACAGTTTGAAAGAGATTGAACAAGTTTTGTCTCTTGTAGAACTTGAAAAAGAAGAATTAGAGATTGAGATGGATTCATCAAGTGAAGGTCAGGAAATAGATTTGTTTTCCTATATGGAAGAAGAAAATGAAAAGGAAACAGAAATAGAAACTCTAATTTCAGGTATAGAAGAGACGGATGTCCCTGTTCAAGATTTTGTTTTTCCAAATGATTTAGAGGACTTTTATCCAAAGACAAATCGAGAAAAGATTGAAACGAATATCGCCGCAATTGAACTTGTTAAAAGATTAGAAAAAGAGGGACGACAAGCGAATCCAGAAGAACAAGAACTATTAGCCAAGTATGTTGGCTGGGGTGGCCTTGCCAATGAATTTTTCGATGAACTCAATCCAAAGTATGAAATAGAACGTTTAACTCTTAGGAGCTTAGTAAGTAAATCAGAATATTCGACCATGAAACAAAGTTCTCTCACAGCCTATTATACAGACCCAATGATTATTCGCCAGATTTGGCAAAAATTACTGGATGATGGTTTTGAGGGAGGAAGGATTTTAGATCCTTCTATGGGAACTGGGAACTTCTTTGCGGCGATGCCTAGAAGTATACGAGAGAAATCAGAACTCTATGGAGTTGAGTTAGACAGTGTGACAGGCGCGATCGCAAAACAACTCCATCCCAATACCCATATTGAAGTGCGAGGATTTGAAGAAGTTCCCTATCAAAATAATAGTTTTGATTTAGTCTTAACGAATGTTCCTTTTGGAAATTTTCGCATTGCAGATAAAAACTATGATAAACCTTATATGATTCACGACTACTTTGTCAAACACTCACTTGATTTAGTAAGAGACGGAGGACAAGTTTCGATTATCTCATCTATAGGCACAATGGATAAGCGGACAGATAATGTCTTACAAGAGATTAAATCCAACACTCATTTTTTAGGGGGAGTCCGTTTGCCGGATACGGCTTTTAAAAAGATTGCAGGTACTCGAGTGACCACAGACCTCCTCTTCTTTCAAAAGGATCAAGCAAAGAATCTTCATGAGGAGGAGCTTGTCTTTAGTGGCTCTATTCCCTTTGAGAGTGATAAGCGTGTCTGGATCAATCCTTATTTTGATGGGAAATACAATACACAAGTTTTGGGTGAATATGAGGTTCGTAATTTTAATGGAGGAACCCTCAATGTTAAGGGGGAATCAGAAACATTCACTACTGACATTATGGAAGCATTAGAGAATGTGGAGGCACCTAAACCAATTGACAATTCTTTGAAAGAACCTGTTTTTATCCAAGAAAAAGTGGATCATTCTATCCCAAGTCGTATTCGTGAGAACTTAGCGCTCTATTCTTTTGGATATGAGGGAAATCAAATTTATTACCGAGATTCGCATGGCATTCGGAAAAGTTCAAAAGTGGACGAAATTAGTTATTATGTAGACGAGAAGGGAGATTTTAGAGTCTGGGACAGTTCTTTGTCTGAACATAAAATAGATCGATTCGTGCAACTTCATTTGACAGATGAGGAAGCACTAGATGTATACAAGTCAGAAGAAGCGAGTAAAAGAGGGAAATATAAGGGCTTGTTCAAAAAAACGGTCTTTTATGAAAGTTCCTTATCGGATAAGGATATTAGTCGGATTAAGGGCATGGTTGATTTGAGAGAGACCTATCAATCCTTAATTGAAATTCAACGTCATCAAGATTATAGTCGGACAGATTTTCAGGTATTACTTAGTAAACTCAATCATGACTATGACCGCTTTGTAAGTCAATTTGGATACTTGAATGCCTCAGTCAATCGGAACTTATTTGATAATGACGATAAGTATTCTTTACTAGCAAGTTTAGAAGATGAATACATTGATTCTAAAGATCAGAAAGTAAAATATAAAAAATCTTTAGCCTTTGAGAAAGCATTGGTTAGGCCAGAGAGAGTGATTGCAAGAGTTTCAACGGCTCTAGATGCCTTAAACTCTAGTTTATCGGATGGTAGAGGGGTTGATTTAGACTATATGGTATCAATTTATCCCGAACATAGCCAAGTTGCTATTTTAGATGAGTTAGGTGACCAGGTTTTAATGGATCCAGAAAGTTATTTAAGAGGGGAAAAAAAATATCTTTCTAAGAACCAGTTTTTGTCAGGAGATATTCTCAACAAGATAGAAGTAGTTCAACTATTAGTGGAGGAAAACAACCAAGAATATGATTGGAACCATGCTTTAGATTTGTTAGAATCTGTTCGCCCTCCAAGGATTCATCTGGCAGATATTGAGTTCAAAATAGGGTCACGTTGGATTCCTCAATCCGTTTATGGTAAATTTGCCTTTGAATGTTTTACCAATCGTGAATTTGAATTGTCTTCGCCAGATGTTGAACAAGTCATTGAAGTGAATCCTGTCGATGGCCAGGTTCATTTAAGGACATCATTTGCTTATCGCTATCCAAGTGCCAAAGATAGTAGTCTTGGAGTCAGTGGGTCACGTTATGATACAGGAAGAAAGATTTTTGAGAATTTACTTAATTCAAACCAACCGACGATTACTATGACTGTTTCGGAAGGAGAAAAGAAAAAGACTATCACAGATTTGGAAAAAACCTCTGTTCTAAGGGCAAAAGAGCAGCATTTACAAGAACTCTTTCAAGACTTTGTATCACGGTATCCAGAAGTCCAACAAGTCATTGAAGAAAGTTATAATCGTCTTTATAATCGGACGGTTAGTCGAGAGTATGACGGTAGCCATTTAGTCATTGATGGCTTGGCTCAAAACATCAGTCTTCGTCCTCACCAAGAGAATGCTATTCAAAGAATCGTGGAAGAAAAAAGAGCTTTATTAGCTCATGAGGTAGGTTCAGGAAAGACCTTGACCATGCTTGGTGCTGGGTTTAAATTAAAGGAGTTGGGGATGGTTCATAAGCCCTTGTATGTGGTGCCCTCTAGTTTGTCTGCTCAGTTTGGCCAAGAAATCATGAAATTTTTCCCTACTAAAAAGGTCTTTGTGACCACTAAGAAAGATTTTGTGAAGGCGAGAAGAAAACAATTTGTTTCTCGTATTATTACAGGAGATTACGATGCCATTGTCATTGGGGATTCTCAATTTGAAAAAATCCCTGTCAGTAAGGAAAGACAGATGAATTATATTGAGGATAAACTCAATGAACTACGAGAGATTAAAACATATTCTGAAAATAAGTATACTGTTAAAGAAGCAGAGCAATCAATAAGTGGTCTAGAGAAACAATTGGAAGAACTCCAACGCTTCAATCGTGATAGCTTTATTGATTTTGAAAACCTAGGAATTGATTTTCTCTTTGTGGATGAAGCACATCACTTTAAAAATATTCGTCCGATTACTGGACTTGGAAATGTAGCAGGGATTACCAATACAACGTCTAAGAAGAATGTGGATATGGAAATGAAGGTTCGACAGATTCAGGAAGAACATGATTTTAAAAACATTGTCTTTGCGACAGGAACACCCGTTTCAAATTCTATTAGTGAGCTCTACACTATGATGAACTACATTCAACCTGATATCTTAAAACGCTATCAAGTCGATTATTTTGACTCTTGGGTAGGTGCTTTTGGAGAAATTCAAAACTCTATGGAATTAGCTCCTACAGGGGATAAGTACCAACCTAAGAAACGATTTAAAAAGTTTGTTAATCTACCTGAGTTGATGAAAATCTATAAAGAAACAACCGACATTCAAACACAAGATATGTTGGATTTACCTGTTCCAGAAGCTCATATTATCCCTATTGAGAGTGAGTTAACTGAAAACCAGAAACTCTATTTAGAAGAATTAGTTATGAGGTCAGATGAGGTTAAATGTGGAACAGTTGATCCAAGCCAGGATAACATGTTAAAAATTACGGGTGAGGCACGAAAACTAGCTATTGATATGCGTTTATTGGACTCTAGCTATAGTCTAGCAGACAATCATAAACTGCTTCAGGTAGTGGATAATGTTGAGAGAATTTATCGTGAGGGAATGGAAAATAAGGCTACTCAGATGATTTTTCAGATATTGGCACACCTAAGAAAAAGGATAATGGCTTTGATGTCTATTCTGAAATAAAGGCTTTATTAGTTGATAGAGGAATCCCTAGTAAAGAAATTGCCTTTGTACATGATGCCAATAGTGATGAAAAGAAGAATAGTTTGTCTCGAAAGGTCAATGCAGGAGAGGTGCGGATTCTCCTTGCTTCAACTGAAAAAGGAGGAACAGGTTTAAATGTTCAGAGCAAGATGAAAGCAGTTCATCACCTGGATGTACCGTGGAGACCAAGTGACATTCAGCAACGCAATGGACGGATTATCCGACAAGGAAATGAAAATAAGGAAGTGGATATTTACCACTACATTACTAAAGGTTCGTTTGATAATTATCTATGGGCAACTCAGGAGAACAAACTTCGTTATATTAAGCAGATTATGACTTCTAAGGAGCCGATTCGTGCTGCAGAAGACATTGATGAACAGACTATGACAGCTTCTGATTTTAAGGCACTAGCAACAGGTAATCCTTATCTCAAATATAAGATGGAACTAGAGAATGATTTAAGCCTATTAGAAAACCAAAGACGCGCCTTTCAACGCAGCAAGGATCACTATCGTCATACAATTTCTTACTGTGAAGAAAATATACCCATTCTTGAGAAACGATTAAGCAAGTATAATGGAGATATTCAACAGTCTGAAATGTCGAAAGACCATGCATTTTCTATGACAGTAGGTAAGCAAGCTTTTGATCAACGAGCTGAAGCAGGGGAATCCCTACACCGTCTTATCCGTCATAATAAAGCTGACAGCAAGGAATTCCGAACCCTAGCAAGCTATCGAGGATTTGATATTAAAATGCTTAGTCTTCCAACAAATCAACCTCTTCCTGAAACCTTCTCTGTTAAGATTGTAGGAGAAAATCAGTATTCTGTCAGTTTAGATTTGTATTCTCCTTTGGGGACAATTCAAAGGCTTCAGCATACGATTGATCACATTAAAGAGGACCAAGTGAAAACTCAGAACTTATTGGATGAATTAAAGGATAAATGGACTACTGCTAAGGTAGAAATTGAGAAAAATTTTCCAAAGGAAGAGGAATATCAAACTAAAAAGGCCGAATACGATGTACTCTCGCCATTGATTGAAACAGAAACGGATTTAGATATTATTGATCAGGCCTTAAGGCAATTCCACGAAAAAGTAAAAGAAAAGCAAGAACAACTTTCTTTTGAATTAGATTAAAAAATAGATACAAATAGCGGACAAGAAAAGAAAAGCGCGGTAGAATAAAGATAGAAAGAAACGAGGTAACGATTATGATGGAAGATACCTATTATCAATTAGAAGAGGCCTTGGTACAGGGATTTCAAACGCCTGAAGAATACCAAGCCTACAAGGAGCTAAAGGAAAATTATGAGGAAGTGACGGGGGATTACAGTTTTTCTAAACGAGAACTCACTAGTCAATTGGAAATCTCTCTTCAGAATCATCGAAGTGTGGACTTTGAAGAACATGAAAAAGAGGAGTATTTGGACTTAGTTCAAAAATTAGAAGGGTTTGATTCCTCTCTTGCCACCCATTATCGTCAGTTGATTGACTAGAAAGGAGAAAGTCATGAATGATTTACTCCTTATACCAGTAATTTTTTTAGCGGTAGGAGGAATTCTCATTCTTTTATGGAGACTCTTTCTTATTGCCAGTGGACTTTTCCTGATTGGTTTTGTCAGTTTTCTTATTTTCGTAGAGGGGTATGGAATTTATTTGTTCTTTACTGAACCGGCTTTATACTTTGATGATATTAGACAACATGGTTTAACTAGTTTTACTGCTGTGTACCTTTTCGTCAATCTGATCTTGGCTCTAGGTTTCAGTTGGCGTTTCATAAACTCCAAAAATAAGGAAAAAATGTGAACTTGTTAGATGGTTAAAAACTTTATCTGAATCTAAATTCGGATAAGGTTTTTTATTAGCCTTGATTCTTTCATACACTTCATAGCTAAATTGGAGTAATAATTTATGAAAATCATTATCCTCACTATTATTACTTGTATTTATGGCTTGTTTATGTCGTTCAATATGAGAAAGAGCTCTTCTCAAATTTTCTTCTTTTAATTTGTTCATATTTATATTATAAACTGAAGACAGCTAATTTTGATATTTTTCTCTGAACTGTACGATTTTGCGCCTGAAATGTAGGAATCACCTTTCGTTATGGTGTGATAAAACTGACAAGTCCTTTTTGTTATTCTTGACCTAGTTTTTATAGAAAGAAGGTCTAAGATGTTAAATAAAGTCAAAACTAAAGCCTTAATTAGTGTTGGAGCAGTGGCTGCAACTAGTTTTATTCTCATGATGGGATATACTGCTGGTCAACACTCGACTGCTAAACAAAGTCTTAAAGAGATTGAATTGGCTGCAGCTAAACTTGTAGAGGATAAACAAGCAGAAGATAAAGCCAGCATTTTGTCATCGGATACTGTAAAAGAATTTTTGACGCAGTACTATACGAAAGAAAAGCTCGGAGAAAATAATGCACGTATTCAGCCCTATATGACTGAATCAGCTTATTCTCAAGAATTGTCAAGTCAAAACGATGCCATGAACCAAGTGTATAAGGACTATATTTTGGATTATCATTTTGAAAAAGCTGATATCTTTGTCAATCAGACTACGAATCAAGCCATTGCCATGGTCTCTTATAATGTAACCTATGTATCTGATTTAAAGAATGCCAACCAATCAAAGACCAATCAGACAGAAACCAGAACGGTTAAGTTGTCTTATTCGAAACTACCAGGTAAGTTATTGGTTAATCAAGTACAGGTTTGGAAATCTGGGTTAGATGATTTAGATAAGGCCACTCCCAAAACTTTAGAAGAATCATCATCTGTCCCCTCACTGCCAAATACTACGACAAAATGATGATATTGCATGGAAATAGAAGAATGTAAGCAAATCTCAATTCTTGATGTAGCCAATCGTTTAGGTATCTCCTTTAAACAAGTTTCTAACCGTGTCTATGAACATCCTGAACACGATTCATTCCGGATTTTTTCAACTACCAATACTTTTAAATGGTTTTCAAGAGATATTCAAGGTGATGTCATTGATTTTGTTCGACTAGTTAAGGGAATATCCTTTAAAGAAGCTCTAGCCTTTCTTTCTGAAGAACCTTTTCAAAAAGGCATTGTTCAAGACAATATAGAGAGACCATTTTATTATCCTTTAAAGTCAATAGAAGATTCTGACTGTCGTTTGACCAGATATTACTTAACAGAATGTAGAGGAATTTCAGAAGAAATCGTACAAAAGATGATTCAACAAGGTTTGATAGCACAAGCCAGTTGGAAAACAAATGAAACAGTTGAACCTGTTATTGTTTCTAAAAGCTTTGATCATTGTCACAAACTGCAGGCAGCGAGCCTACAAGGGATTTATAAGAATCATTCTATCGCAAGAGAGAGGTTAAAAACAATTCTAAAAGGAAGCCATGGACATGTTGGAATATCCTTCGACATTGGTAAGCCAAATAGACTTGTCTTTTGTGAATCTTTAATCGACTTAATGAGTTATTACGAGTTGCACAAACAAAGTTTATCAGATGTTCGTTTGGTATCTATGGAGGGATTAAAAAGGTCTGTTGTGGCTTATCAAACTTTACGACTGATAGCAGAAGAAAATCAGAAGTTGGAATTTTTAGATACAGTAACACCTTCAAAGTTATTGCCTTTGATCAATACAATTCGTGATACCACTACCTATTTTGATAATCATCCTGATTTATTGACACTGGCAGTAGATTGTGATGATGCAGGTAAAGATTTTTCTGATAAGTTATCTAGATCAGGATTTCCTGTTTTACTGGATTTACCTGATAATGAATATGGGAAAGAAAAAATAGACTGGAATGATGTCCTTAGAGAAAAGAAATCAGATTTACAATTTATGCTTGAGACTGCAAAAGAGAAATTGGGGAATCAACCAGTAAGACAATCCTCTCAATGTTTAGAATTGTGATAACAAAATCAAGATGTTTTAGCTAATATTAGAATGAAGGAGGATCGTATATGACCATAATCGAACGCTTAGAAGAAAAGGTCACTAGGCAAGAAAGCAAGGTAGCAAGAGAGACAGAAAAACTAGCTGCTTACAAAGAGCAGCTGGAGACTGCGATGTTTGCGACGTTCAAAAGGCGTCAAAGCATTAGTCACATGAGTTTTGAAGAAGCTCTTGATCATGCTTTTGGAAAAGAAAGACAATTCGATGATTCTGAATTTAGAAAGGATGAAATGAGTGAATGACAAAAGATTGGAATTTTAATCAACCATTAGAAAGTAAATCAGAAAATCAAGAAGATCCAGATAAAATTGCGGCCTTATTTGGAAATCATCAAGGAGGTAATGATGTAAATTATGAAGCAGCTTTTCAAAAGCGAAAACAAGCACCTGTGACGGAATCAAATTCTAGTTCTAAACCCAAAGTTACAGAGGTTAAAACAGGAAAAGAGACAGATATCACTACAAGTTATCAGCAACATCTTAAAAGACTTATTGCGGATAACAATAGCGATATTCAAAGTAGTCAAAAGAAAATTGAAGAGCTACATACGTTAATTGACACAAAGAATAAAGATAATAAGAAATTGCAGTCAATTTATGATGCGATTTCAGAATTACATTAAGCAGTCCTAATAGGCTGCTTTTTTTGAGAGGTTATAGATGTTTACAACATTTTTTAAGAAAAACCAAGACAATGGTGATATATTTAAGAAACTAATTCATAGACTATCTGATATGTCTGTCCAAGATCTTGAAAAAATAGACCGATTGCTAGATATCATTTTCACTCCAGATCAAGGATCAGAACAACTAAAAACAGAAGCAACTTACAGAGAAGAAACTTTGGACGACACATTAAAGGAAGCTAAGAATCAACTTCATAAGGAACAATTGGAGAAGAATTTAGAGAGGTTTAGGAAAAATAGTCAATAACGCACCAAAATTGGTGCGTTATGATTTTTTATGCTATAATTGAATTATAAAAATAAAGGAGTTTGCCATGATTGGAAAGAACATAAAATCCCTACGTAAAACACATGACTTAACACAACTCGAATTTGCCCGAATTATAGGAATTTCTCGAAATAGCTTGAGTCGTTATGAAAATGGCACTAGTTCAGTTTCTACGGAACTAATAGATATCATCTGTCAGAAGTTTAATGTATCTTATGTCGATATTGTAGGAGAAGATAAAATGCTCAATCCTGTTGAAGATTATGAATTGACTTTAAAAATTGAAATTGTGAAAGAAAGAGGTGCTAATCTATTATCTCGACTCTATCGCTATCAAGATAGTCAGGGAATTAGCATTGATGATGAATCTAATCCTTGGATTTTAATGAGTGATGATCTTTCTGATTTGATTCATACGAATATCTATCTAGTTGGAACTTTTGCTGAAATAGAGAGATATAGCGGCTATTTGGATGGAATTGAGCGCATGTTAGAGATATCTGAAAAACGGATGGTAGCCTAATGGAAATCCAAGATTATACTGATAGTGAATTCAAACATGTTCTAGCACGGAATCTTCGCTCGATGATAAGAGGAAAAAAGTCCAGTAAACAACCTATAGCGATTTTGCTTGGAGGGCAAAGTGGTGCTGGTAAAACTACAATTCATCGTATTAAACAGAAAGAATTTCAAGGAAATATTGTTATCATAGATGGCGATAGTTTTCGTTCTCAGCATCCACACTATTTAGAACTTCAGCAAGAATATGGCAAAGATAGTGTAGAATACACCAAAGATTTTGCAGGGAAAATGGTAGAGTCTTTAGTAAGAGAATTGAGTCATTTGGAATACAATCTTTTGATCGAGGGAACTTTACGAACAATTGATGTTCCGAAGAAAACGGCACAACTCTTGAAAAATAAGGGATATGAAGTACAATTAGCCTTGATTGCGACAAAACCTAAGCTATCCTATCTGAGCACTCTTATCCGATACGAAGAACTGTACGCTATTAATCCAAATCAAACTCGCGCAACACCAAAAGAACATCATGATTTCATTGTAAATCATCTAGTTGATAATACACGACAATTGGAAGAACTAGCTATCTTTGAAAGAATTCAAATTTATCAACGAGATAGAAGTTGTGTATATGATTCAAAAGAAAATACAACTTCAGCAGCAACCGTTCTTCATGATTTACTATTTGGAGAATGGAATCAAGTGGAAAAAGAGATGCTTAAATCTGGAGAAGAAAGATTGAAAGATTTGACTAATTGAAATGGTTGTTAGATCTTGAGTTTTAAAATATAGTCTACTTATAACTTTTGCTAGTTGTTTGAGGTGTTCGGAAATTCTTTAGAATCAAAAAAACGCATAGTATCAAGTGTTGAAAAGCTTGATACTGTGCTGATCCCAAAAAGTTAGACAAATAATTTATCCGAAGGATTTAGTTCTGTATTGCACAGAACTGAGTCCTTTTAGTTTTCCCTTAATTCGTTTATTGTTGTAGTAATCAATATAGTCTACAATGGCTTGTTTCAATTAACTATAGATAACATGCAATTTTTATCGGTAAAATTCCAACATCTTTATTCTTACTTGCTGGTTAACCTTAAAAATGGCGTACGGATTGATACAATGCGATTGGTGTATATATTTTTAGAAATTCATTCCCAGATATGTAGGAGAACTGCGACCTATTCTAGTAAACAGATGGGATAGGAGTGTACTCTTGAAAAAAAGTTTGTTTATTTGTTTAAAAAGTGATGTATTTATGTTCAAGATAAATTGTAAAATATCGTTCAACAAAAAAATCATAGCTCTTTATTAATGTAAAATGTAAGTAACCGCACAAACAGAAACCAAGGAAAAACTATGAGCTACTCCCAGATTACCATAATCGACCGAATAAAGTACTTAGAATGAGGTTTGAAAACTTGTCAAATCGCAAGAAAACTTGGCGTCCATAAATCTATCATTTTAAGAGAGTTAAGATGATACAAAAATACTTATTCCGCGGCATTAGCATAGGAACAGTACGACAACAGAGTTAAGCAAAAGTTCGGAAGTCTCGTTTGACATCAAAGTTTAAAAGGGAAATTGAGGACGGTTAAAAATCCTTCTGGTCGCCTGAACAGATTTGTTGTCGCTATAAGCTTGGACAAAAGTCAATTGTAGCTTTTGATATCATCTATAACTGGCTCTATATTGGATTGTTTGATTTGGATTTAATCTCTCTATCTAGAACGAAAAACTCGTTTTTACTTAGTTTCCAAGATACCAGATAGCCCAACCAAAGTCATGTTTTCAGCCATCAAACAAGTTTGCAGGCTATTTCCCAAAGAGTCTTTTAAAGCCTTCACTTCAGACAGGGAAAAATTGTTAGACTACTATCCTTTGGTAGAGAACTTAGGAATTTCCTTTTTCTTTGCGGATGCCTATTCATCTTGGTAGAGAGGAAGTAATGAAAAACAACTGTCTTACTAAGAGAATATTTCCCAAAGAAAACAGATTTAGCCGATATCTCTGATGAGTATTTGAACTAGATCTTATATGATATCAACTGCAGACAACGGAAATGTTAAGCTCACAGAACTAAATGTTAAGATTTAATGATTGATTAGAGCAAATATCGAACTCATTCTTTCATTATTTCTTGAAAAGGTGAACAAAATTATTGATATGTGGTTTAAAGTATGGTAAAATAAGAGATGAATTATTCAAAACCGAATTGATTTATGAAGGATAGTCAATCAAAATTCAGAAGTACATATTATAATAGGTACAGTTGCTTTTTGATTATTCATAAACTTGTGACATGTTTTCTCCAGTGAGAGAAAATTATTACTGTGTAATAAAATCATGATTAATCAAAATTATAGCTACGGATTGATATTTTTAATAATTATCTGTAAATTAAGAATAAATCAATTTGTAGTAACTTAAAGCAAGTATAATATTTGAGCTCTGGCAGTAGCTAACTGCACTAAATATAAAGTAAGGACTATCAATGTTAATAAACCCAAATTTTAAAATAGAGGATTTAGGAGAAAATCAGTTATTTTTTATCAATAAAAATAAGGGAACAGGATACTATGTTGATAATATCAACTTAAGTAGGCTAAGAACACTTGAAGAGCAAGGAATTTTTTTACAACCTTTGAAAGAAATTGGTTATTATATAGAAGAAAATATGAATGTTTCCATTGCAAAATTAAGCTGGACTAATGGCCTTTACCCTAATTGTAATTTATCAAGTAATACCGTTTTTTATTTGCTTATATCAATGTTTATGATCTTCTTTAGTGTTTTAGCAATAGCAGTTATTAAATTTCCATTACCAGATATAAATAATCTCAAAATAGAAGGGATTGGATATATATATATATTAGTGTTATTTTATACTGGTATATATTTGATACATGAAAACTTTCATATTATTGTAGCAAAGTTACAAGGGATTGAGGTAAAAAAAATAGGGTTTAAGTTTAAATATTACATTTTTCCAATTGCTTTTGTAAAAATTTTGCCAACAGGCAAGGATAGAGTTAGAGCCAATATCGCTTTAGCTGGAAATGTTGCAGATTTATTACTATTAATAATTTATTATTTTATTTGTTTAATATCAAAGAATGTTTATTTCTATTACGTACTTTTTTTTCAATTTGGTTTAGCGTTTTGGAACTACAATATTTTATTGCCAACAGATTTTCATTTATTTTTAATATCATACTTTAAAAAACGTAACTTTAGAAGCAAAGCACTTAATTATACAAAAGATTTCTTTTTCCACCCTTCATTCGAAAAGCTTACAAAGATAACTAAGACGAATGTCATATACTTATTATACGGTGGTGCTACAACAGTTTTTTTTATTTATATTTATTTCAGCATATTTTGGATGGCATATACATATATAATTAAAGGAGGGTAATGCTATTGTATTTTAGAAGAGAATCATTATTTAATAATAGTGATAAGGAAAAGCTTATAGATATTGACGCTGACTATTTTAAAAAAATAAAAACAATTGAAAACAAATTGGATTCCATAACAAATGAACTATTAACCGTTTTGAATGTTGAAATGCAATCATTTTATGAAATTAATAATAAGATTGCTTTGAAGAAACTGATGAAGCTTAAGAGAAGCATAACGCAAAATAAGAATATTAAGCAAAATTTTAGCTCATTTGAAGAGATTGATACTTTACTAAGAAAAAGAGAAATTTATAAAGAAAAACTTGTTTCTTTAACGAATCAGCTGGAGGAAATTTTTCAAAAAAGAATAAATAATTATGATTTTTTTATGAATGATTCCTTGTTTGTTAGAGCTTTAAATTACACTAATAGAGATTTTTTTGAAGAATTAAATAAAGAAAAGAAAGATAAGGGTACATTAAGCATAAGGAAAGAGAAAAGCTTGTATAACTATATTCAAAGAGCAACAGTTAAATGTAGCCCTCTATCTTATTTCGGTACAACTGTATTTGAGGGAGATGGTTTAGACAAAGTTGATAGCTTTAAAAATAATAATATTTACATTGCAATATTACTATTTGCTCTATCTAATATACATAGTACAAAGTATAAATTAAGATATAGATTCAGTTCATTGATTGAGGATAGAGGTAAGATGTTTATTTTACACGAGAAATACTTTCTATCTAGTCAACACAAATCATGGATATTAAAACGGGAAGATAGGGCATACCATAAATCTTTAATAGAGTTATTTAAAACTATGTTTAATAATAATGACTCAGTTTATGGTGAATATATTGAAGATATGTTAAAAGACAGTCCTTTTTTTGACTTTGATTTTTTAGTTTCATCGGAGTTGATTTATATAGACTTTAATTATTATTTGACGAATCCTCAAAATCTGCTAACCCTGTTGTATAACGATAGAATGTTTAGTGATAAAAAGAATCTGCTTGATTATTTGAGAGGTGAAGTTAATCCTGATATAGAGCAGATAATAAAAAAAGAGTTTCATGAAGTACTTAATTTTATTGACAATAGATCAATAAAAAAAAGATTTAAAGATTTTATAACTCGCGTCCCCCTTATTTACCATAATTCTTATTCATTAGGTAATGTTGACAAAGAATTCAATATAGAAGTTGAATGTTTTAAGGATTTTATTGAGGAAAATACTTTATCAAAGCTCTACACAACTTGTATGGTTCAAGTATCAAGTAAGTTTGGAAATACAAATGTATTAGAACTGTTAGACTATATAAATAATCATTTTAAAGAGCTAATTACTCACACAAAACCTAGTATTACCTATTCTGATGTAAAAAAAAGCCTATTAGTTTTTTTTCAAAAAACCAATGATGGGTTGATTTTAGAGAATAATATAAATATAGGAGTAGGGGTTCTTGCAAGAGAATTGTCATACTTGAAATCTTATAACTTTGATATTTTTCAAAAGTATCATGAGAATATTCAAAAGTTGTTCAATAACGAAGCCGAGGTGTATGAATTAGTGATAGATTCTGAAAGTTCAAATAACCTTCGTGAAAGTTTTTCTAATTTTCCGAAGCTTTATTGGCCATATGATATTAAAGATTTAAGTTTTCATATTGAGGATAATAGATTACAATTTTTATTTAAAGGCAAGCCTATTAATCTTATTTATACTGGAGCGGTTCCTTATCATTTATTTTTTGGAACTAAACGCTTATTGCTAGAAATCATTCACCCGTATAAAGTGAACTATGAAAGAATGAAAAAAAGTAAAGATGAAAAGAGAAAGAAGAAGGTTTTATCTAGAAAATATTTTCAAAATATTAGCCATAAAACAAATTTTGAATTTTATGTATTTATTCATAATTTTTTTGAGGAGAATAAACTACCAAAAGAATTTTTTTTAACAGAAAAATCTTCTTTTAGGAATAGCAAACCAGTTTGGTTTTCACTTGATTCTTCAAACTCTTTAACTATTTTAAAAACTATTCTAGATAAGAGGGATTACGATTTACATGTAGCTCTTCCCAATAGTTTTGAAAGTAAGACAACAGAATATGTAGCTTGGTTAATAGAAGGTTATTAGTATGTGGTATAGTTTTCATATTTATGGTATAGAACCAATAAATTTTTTCGTAACTATTTCAAATGATAAATATAAATCAATAAAAAAATTTTTTATTTATTATACCGATGTGGAAGGATTTCATGTCCGTTTGAGAATCTTTTTAGAAAATAAAAATAAGAAAAATGTGGTTTTCGATAATTTATCAAAAGATTTCAATGATTACATTGTTTTAGAAAAGTTATATGATCCTGAATACAATATTTTAGGAGAAAAGCTAGATACTTATGAGGAGTATTCTGCCATCCTATCTAGAGATATTATTGAAAAAAAAATATATAAACCGTCTTTTAACTTTATTAAAATAGCGATTTTTAATTTTGTTGTTGAAATTTTGGCAGATGATACACTACATTTTTTAGAAAAATATAAAGATTTTTGGAAAGACTCTTTCTTTATAAGAAAATTTAACTCAGTTGCTTCAAATTTCAATGAGGACTTTGGAGATTTGGATTATTTTGAAATACTGAATCAATATTGGATTAAGGAAACTGAGACTATCCGGAATAATTTGGATTATGAAAGTATCAACAAGTCATTACTATTTAAAATTTGTCATATGACTTTTAACAAATTAGGATACACAATTTTTGATGAAGTAAATCTTTTTGAAGAAATTTTAAATGAACACAAGGGAGTAGAGTATGGAAGGTATTAATATTCAACATAAAGAATTAATTTCACCTAGAGGAATTAAAGGTGATGTGAGACTATTTTTAAGTAGAGTATCAACAAAAGGATATCCTGGGCTTCCTTCCTCTATGTCAGGGGCTGGAACAAGCCCATTTAATGATAAAGATAGAGGGATATTTCTTTCAGAGATGGAAGCTATTGAACGTATAGCTAATAGTATAAATACCAGTCGTTGTATTGTATCTGATGCAGAGTCTCTAGGTGATTTGGCAGCAGATATGGTTGAGTTCCCTACTATTTCAAAAATAAGCGAGCCAGCTTCCATTAATAATGAATTTAGCTCTAAAAAGCTATTGCGATGGGTACAATCTATTGAGATACAAAGTAAAAGTCAGAAATATATCCCATTAGAATTCGTTTCTTTATACACAAATCGCCTATTTAATGGGGAGGGTATTACCAATCCAATATCAACAGGTATGTCCGTACATGATACTTATACACTTGCTATATTGAATGGAATTTATGAAGTAATTGAAAGGGATGCGATTGCTTTAACATGGTTATTACAGTATCCAGGGAAAAGAATAACTAATAAGCCATATGGATTAGATTTTAATGTTTTCGATAATGAGTTTTTGGGAAATACAGAGTTATATGATGTCTCAACTATTGACGGCATATATACATTTTGCTTAAAAGCCAAAAGTTATCATAATCAAAATATTTCTACAGTATTGATGTTTGCTACTCATATAAATCCGATGGAAGCATTAAAAAAACTAAAAAAGGAATTAATTTCAGTAATCTATAGTATGGTTGAATCTAGTAAATTTTTCCCAGATATTATTAATCAGGATTATAATGATTTTGTCTCTGTGGAGCAAGGTGGCTTATATATGGCTCATCAAAAAAATCAGGATTATTTTAACTTTTTTAATACAGCTCAAGAAATTGTTTTTGATGAAAAGTTCAATAATATATTTGAGAATGAGGGTGAAGAACTAAAATATATCAAAGGTTTGTTGAAAAATAGAAGTATTTATATCACAGACTTAACAAATCGTGAATGTAGAGAGAGAGGCATAAAAGCTGTTAAAGTAAACATCCCTTCTCTGCAACCAATTTCATTTGTTCATAGAAGTAGATTTTTATGTCATAAACGCATAAAAGAATATTCAATAGAGAAGTTGGGTCATTATGAATTTAAAAAACTGAACTTAATGCCCCTACCCTTTTCGTAGTAGAAAGTGAGAGCAAACATTTATGAAAGTTATCGTTTCGGGAATCAGTAATGTCCTTAATGAATTTTATAATGAAGCACAGAAAGTGTTTACTAATCAAGGTGATACCGTTTTGTATGAAGCTTATAAAATTGAAAAACCGCATTATGATAGTGATATATTATTCCTTGTTTTTGATGGTATGCCATTAAATTTTTTTGAAAATCAGAGTATTTATAATACTGGGATCATCATTCCGATTTTTATAGACTCTAGTAAATTTTACGTAGGCGGAATATTAAAGCAGTCTTATCATAAAGGGGAAGTTTGTGGGAAATGTATGCTTAGTAGAATGAAAGAATTTATTGGTGTTAGTCCGATGTATGATTGTATTTTTTCTCAAACTAATTTCAATCCAGTAATGGTTAGAAAACTAACTATTTATAATTTTATGAGAAGTCTTTTCTCATATATTATAAAATCAAACAACAAATTATGTCAAAACATCTTAGTATATTCTTTTGATATGAATACTTTTTTTACAAGTTATCAGATAGGATATACCAAGTGTCCTAATTGTGATTTTAATGATTACCAAATTGATGAATTATTTGATGAAATGGAGTTCTTATGATAAGCTTTTTTAATGATCCTATGGTAAAGTTCCCCAAGTATCCGTTCTTGTTGCCAACTATTTCTATTTTTGAAGATTCAGGTTATATTTTTTATGGTTCTGTTGATGGGCCATTTAAACTTAATGGTAAGAAAACATATGAAGTTGTTTCAAAGGTTATACCATTAATCCGAAAGAAACATACTGTTTTTGAAATTCTAGAAAAAACGTCTTTATCTGAAGATGTTGTATTCAAATTTCTACAGCTTTTGTATATGAAATCATGCTTAGTAGATTATGTAGATTATGAAAGGTTGAGTTTAAATGATAAAAGTCTGCTATCTTCCTTGTCTCGTCATAAGAATTATCGTTCCCTAGCTGATTATAAAGTTTCTTTAGAAAAAAGAAATATTTTTATTTCATCTCACTCTCAAAAACTTGTTTCCCAATTAGCTGACCTTTTTACGGAGGTAGGCTTTAACATTATAGATTCAGCAAATGATATAGATATTGATACTTTGATTTTATGTATTAACAATACTACAATTATTGAAAATTACTACCAAAATAATGAAGTGATTTATTTTGGTATTCAACGAGACTATTTACAAGTTGGTCCGGTTTTTTTTGATAAGGCAGTAAAACCGTCAATGTATATGCCGGACATTGAGAGTAACAGTTTTGTTAATGAATTGAATTGGTGTAGTCAAATAGCATCTATGTTTATTAGTTTTTTTATGGAATGTAGCCAAACAATTCCTGTAGATCGATTTTATATTATCGATGCTAATGGAGAACTAAGTAGTACTACGAAAATTCCTTATTTTAAGAATTCTATTGGTGTAAGTAAAATTATAGCTGAATATGAGGATTCTTGTAAATTTCTTGCAACTAAATATCTTAATAAAAATAATCATTTAGTTCACTATAAAGATTCTAATTTAAAGCTAACATTTAACAATAACACCTCGAGTTTTTGGGAGAAGTTACCTGTTGAACAAAAATTTAAATCTTCTAACATTGATAACCTTATAAAGAGTATTACTGATTTTAAAGAAAATAGTAATAAAAAATTTAGTCCAACTGGAGGCGGTCTAAATTCAACATTGTTATATATCATAAATTATGATGATGACGAGCTGTATGGTAGAGGGGTCTACTCTTATTCAAATATAGATAAATCCTATTATAGAATTAACGACAAAGTGGATAATCCGAGTATCGAGGAAATTGTTCGGCATGATTCGCATCAGTATAAGTGTATTGTCGTACCTGTAAGTGACATATCTGTTATTGCATCTAAATACAATGAATTCGCTTTTAAAGTTGCAAACTTAAATCTTGGAGTAGCTCTATCTTATATTCTTGAAAAAGCAAGTTCAAATAACGTTTCGATAGATATCGTATTTGAATTTGATGAGGAGCAGTTGCTAAAATGTTTTTCAACGACTAATAATAGTGAAAGTATTGGATATGTAGTGGGGATAAAAAATGATTAAAAAAATTGCACAAGAAACTAGAGTTTCTCTTGATAAAAAAAGATTATTACATTCATGCTTGTTTGAAGAGAATTATGTAAAGATTGGAGAACGATTTTTAAACTCAAGAGAATCTTTTAGAGAGTTTTCTAAGAATGTAGCTCCAAAATCTACTTTAGAAGACCTAATGGATTATTATGAACATTTCAAGCAAAACCTTTCTCTTTTTTCTTTGAGTGAAGATGATGTAAGTTTTTGTTTCGTAGATAATAAATCAATGATTTCGAGAGAGAGAAAAGTTTATAAAATTATTAATAAGAATATTGAAGAAATTATATCAGAAAGTTTGATTACTAAAGATTCGCTATATATACAAGAAGAAATGCACAATGCAACTGTTGTTATCTTTTTCTTGTGGAATACTCAAAATTTGGAGAATGTTGATACAGTTTTCTACAAGGATATTCTCTTTATCAGCGGATTTCTTGGACATCAGTTATCAATTTTAGCTACTCGAAAAGAAACTAGAGGAACAGTTTTTGCGGGGATTACACTTGTTGAATTTTATGGTCTGACTAAGAATTCTTTGAATACCCAAATGCCAGTTTTTGCGTTTGCAGTAGAATAGGGGATAAAAATGGAAAAATTAGTTATATCTGATGTTGTTAAAACATATAAGGACACAGTTGCTTTAAAGGATGTGAATCTAGAATTGGAAAAAGGTAAGAGGTATTTTTTACTTGGAAAAAACGGATCAGGAAAATCTACTTTAATTGATTGTATCGCAGGACATATAAGCTATACGGGCAGTATTACTTATAATAAAAAAATTCAATTTAATAGAGAAATAGCTTATCAACCTCAGCATTTTAATATACTAGAAAATTTAAAAGTGTCAGAAGTAATCAATTTTTTTAAATCTTCAGTCTCGTCGTATCGGTTTGATCAAGATCTTTATAATTTTCTTGAGATTGATAATATTTTAAGGAAAAAGGTGAAATCTTTATCAGGCGGACAGCGTAAATCCCTATCAATATTTATTTCATTAGTGATGAATAAGAAAATTGTAATTTTGGATGAACCATTTTCAGAGTTGGATTTTGAAAAGAAAAAAGAGCTCAGTCAATACTTATCCCAAAATTATCTTGATAAGTTATTCATTGTTATTAGTCATGAATTAGAGGATATGCAGTTATTCACGAGTGATTTGATAATCTTAGATAATGGCAATGTCAAGTGTTGTGGAGACTATAATAATCTGTTCGCTAACTATAAAGTAAATACCATAGAAGATTTATATTTGGCAGTTACGGGGAAAACAATATATGAAAAGAGGATTAGATATTGACAAAAATACTACGAATGACTAAATTTAGTTTTTTAGAAAATATGAGAAATTATGGAATCATTATCAGTTCAATTATTCCGTCTACCGTATTTTTAATTGTTGGTCTAGTGATTAAAAATTTTTTAACAGACACAGATATTATAAGTTTGTTACTCTATGGGCAATTTTTACCCATGAGTTTGATGTTACTCGTTTTATCATTCTCTTTCACATTAAACATTAGTAGTTTTACAGAAAAAAGACAAACAAATTTTTTTAATTTCTTATCACATACTGATGTTAGTAATCTAGAATTTTATATTGGTACTTTTATAGCTATGCTCTTGTTGTTTAATGTATTCCAATTACCTCTTTTGCTTTTGTTCCTATCACTCGTGAAAAATATGTATTCTCACATTATCCATCTTAGTATAGCTTCAAATATTATTTTTATAGTGATGTATCCATTGGGAATATTAATCTCTTTATTTATTAAGAGTATATCTAAAGTTAATGCAATCATGACCCCTGTGAATTTGATATTAATGTTTTCAATATCAATGCCAACTTTATTCGCTAGTTTATTAGGGAAGGAAGTCACGATATTTTATAAGTATCTTTTTTGGAATCCTCTGATAATTTTGAATGATTTTATTTTATTCGAAATGAATATAAGTGAAAAAATATGGTTATCCAAAGAACTCTCTCTCTTTTTATTGTTTATCTTGTTTTTTGTATTCACTTTAGCGATTTATTGTTTGGAAAAAAGAAGAATTCAGAAAATTTGAAAATATCCCCTATTAAAAAATAACTTATCTTACAATATAAATGTCCCCCGGTGCTAGCAGGTTAAACTCTATTTTAACCTGCTAGTACCGGGGGGGATTAAAAATACGTGAATTGTAATTGAGAACGGTGATAATCTTATGTAACAGTTAGTGTATTTTTAAATTATAAAGAGAGGAGAAATAGAATAATGGAAGAACAGATTCTGGAAAAAATAAATCCATTTATTACTGAAGAACTTTTCTTGGAAGAACAGTTAGAAATGGATAATATGGCAGCTTCATTTGGTACTTTTAGCTCAGCAAGTTCAGGTTCTTGTCCAGGAACGGTTGCTACACTTTCGTCAGCTTCTAGTTATGGGTAATAATGACATCGGTAAAATATTTTAGAAAAGGATAAAAATGGAAAATATTATTGATATTGAATCAGTAAGTTCAATGGATCTTTTTGTAGAGGAACAGTTAGAAATGGATAATATGGCTGGAACATGGGGTTCTGCTTCAACATTCTCCTCTGCATCGACTTTTGGAGGTTGTGCAGCTACTGCTTCAAGCGGAGGCAGTGCATCGTCCTTCGGTTAGTTTGCATAATTTATCATAGAAAAAGGGTATTGAAAATGGAAAATATTTATAACACTACTATATCTACTATTAATCCCAGTGTTATGGAAGATGTTTATATAGAAGAACAATTTGATGAAGCGGAGTTAGCAGGTTTCACTACTGCGGGCTCATTTGCGACTGGAGGTAGCTTTGCATGTGCTGGTAGTTGTGGTAGCTCTGTATCAACTGCTTCTTCACTATCTAGTGCAGGTGATTAATCTATTATGAAAAAAACATTTAGAACTTTAACGAGTGGGTTTGGTAATTCAGATGATGTTATTCGACTAAGGCTTGATATAACTTCCTCTAACGGGTTTATAAAAAAGGGGGTTGAAGTAAAAGCTATTGTTGATGATCAAACTGGAGAAGTTAGATTATTTGTGGATCCAGACAGGATTAGGTAGCAATAACTAAATAAATATATCCCCCTGGTTTGGCTACTTGAAAGTATTGCTTTGGTTTATCTATTTATTTAATGGCTTTATTAAATAATTTTGTTGTTAAACTGTAAATTCAACTTTGAGGCTGGGCAAAAACTCAACTTCAGGAGAAAATGAAGTAAATCTTTCCACAGTAAAATGCATAGTATCAAGGTTTTTAACACTTGATATTATGCGTTTTTTGATTATGTGACTTTCAGTCCGTCTCGCTCCGTTAGGTGCGAGACAAAAAAAACTCCGAATGCGATACAATAAAGGTATTCAAGCCAATTGTAAAGCGAAAGGAGAAAAATATGGCACAAAAGGCTCATAGTTTATCGCACACAAAGTTGCAATGTAAGTATCACATTGTGTTCACCTCTAAGTATAGACGAAAAGTTATCTATAATCAATATCGAAGTAGTTTAGGGGAAATATTTCATCGCTTGTATGGTTATAAAGTAGTTGAAATTATCGAGGGTCACTTAATGCCAGACCATGTACATATGTTAGTAAGTATTCCACTAAGGATAAGTGTTTTGAGTTTCATGGGTTATTTAAAAGGAAAAAGTGCACTCGTGATGTTTGACAAACACGCTAATCTCAAGTACAAGTTTGGGAATCGGCATTTCTGGGCGGAAGGTTATTATGTAAGTACAGTAGGGCTTAATGAAGCCACAATTAAGAGATATATTCAAGAGTAAAGAAATTATCCAGTGGATAATTTCTTCACGAGTACGAAAATTTGAGAACTAGTAAAGCATGATATAGCACTAGATAAATTAAGTGTAAAAGAATATGAGAATCCCTTTAGGGATAGTGGCAAGTAATACTAAAGCCTCTTTGAGAGGCAAGTGACGAGTCAAGAGCAATAAGGATTCAACAACGTGAAAGCCGGCGTCTTTAGGCGCTGGCTGGTAATTTGGGCTTATAGCCCTGGTACAAACTACCCGTTGGACGGGTGGTCATGATTATTCAATGAGAATATAATGAAATTCTTTCAAAGGAAAAAACAGAACCATGATCAATTTAAATGACTGATTCATCGACTATAAGAGATTTCAGATAATGAGCTAACCAAAGTAGAACAACTCCTAGATTTGGTTTTTGATACAAGTCTCAAGTCTAGTGATAGAGTAGAAATATCTCGAAACGATATAACTATTGAGGAACAAAGTCTTGATAGGTCAATCCAGGAAGCGAAAAATAAACTGAAAATTGAGCAGTTGGAGAAGGGAATAGAGCATTAAACAGGCAAAAAAACCGAGAAATGGGTAAAAAAGATTAGGCATTGTAGAATGTCTAATCTTTTTGTCTGATATTTGTTGTTAAATACCTTTCCTTCTATTGTTTTTGACGAATTTGATATTTTGTCTCGATATTGTTAGTGATATAACCTCTCTCTCTTAAAGCGTTAGTTATTTCTGTATAAATATCATTACCGTTTGAATCTTTGATAGTAATAATTAAAACGAATTCTTGAGATGGTACGTACAATCCATCTCGTTGAGTTAAATCTACTCGTAGTTTCCATCCATCCTCTAAGTTAATTCCTTTACTTATTTTTCTGTAGTAAGATTTTATAGGACTCCATTTAAATCCATGCTTAACTTGTGCTGCTTCAAATTTTTCATCCCATTTTGATTCAAGTGGAACCTGACCTTTATATTTAATTTTTCCACCAGCTGTGTATGAATATGTCCCAAAACTGACATCAATATTAGTTCTACAATATTCACGACCATATTTAGGGTCTAAAGGTGGTAAGTAGGCAAGGGTCATTCCTATTTCACCAATATATTTGTTATTTTTGATAAGGGACTTTGGATATGGGAAATCATACATTTCTAAATGTGTTCCCTGAGATACTTTTTGTTTGAAAATAAGAGTTACGCAATCTTTACTGCATTGCAAAATATCTTTTGTATCAGCTGAAGAAATCCCAAATCCGTAATATTTAATATTGTCTGGATGTTCGTCTAATAACTCACGAGAGTTCATCCTAGCTGAATGTATTAACATTGCTTTAGAGAGGAGTAAATCAGGCTCCACCATTTCTTCATATATAGAAGCATACTTTTGCAATGATCGGGGAGTCGAATAACTTGTTCCATTTCCTTCAATTATTTTCCCACTTGAATCCAAACCTTTGACTCCTAAACCATCAATTTTATATGAAGTAGAAAAATTACCACCATAATCAACGATATCAGGCTTAATAATATAGTTAGCGCCAGGTCCTCTTCGACTAAAAGGAGAAGGTTCATTAAATTTTACAATTGAATCTATAGAATCAAATAATGCAACAGAACCTACAGTTATAGCTCGAATAGAATCAGCTGGTGATATAAGTCGGTCATGCTCTCCAATATCTCTTTGAGGTGGCCAATTCCGAAGAGGAAGACTATTTATGTTTCCGCTAGAAACAAAGATTTGCACATGGTAGGTGTCTTGAATGTAATCTAAAAACACACCTAAATCAGACATTGAATCATCACAAGGCTTTTTTTCAATTCCTAGAGACAGATTCCATATTTTAGTAGTAGACGAATATTTCTCCATTACTTCTTCAATAATTACCATTAAATCATCTTCTGTAATAGAATCAGTTAATCCAAATTTTGTATCACTATTTGGAATTGCAACGATATCTACAAATTTAAATCGATAAGCAGTAGAAGCAGGAATACCATTTAAAACATTTCCATATTGTATAGTAGATGCTATAAATGTGGCATGTTGTGGATTTTGATAAATTTTATCTACATATTCTTCTCGTGCAACAATATGAGGTGATAAAAATGGATTATTGTCACTTATTCCACCATCAATAATTCCTATAGTAACATCACTATCCCTGTATTCAGAATCTAGTAAGATTTGTAATTCAGTAGATGAAAAATTATTCTGAGGAAGGGAGTACTCTTGAAAAAAATCAACAGTTTTTACTCCGTTAATAGAAGCTAATTTGATAATGTCGTTATAAGAAGTGACTTCTATTTTTAAAAATTTAATTTTATCACCATATGAAAAAATTTCATATTTATCTTCAAAATTGAGTAAATGTAATTTTTGTATCACATATTCCCAAATTTGTTCATTATCAAAGTCATCATCAAAATCAAAGATCTTAATTTTAATAAGCTTATTAATAGAGTTAAAGTCTTCCGATTTAATAGATTGGAGTGTCGGTGAAATTTTTTCTTCCGCTTTAATAGGTTGAATATTAACTATTGCAGTCATGTTGGCTTGAAATTTTTTTGATGGCGGATTTTCAATCATCTCTATTGTTTTGTGAATGTTCTTTCTGTCTACTTTAATATATATTTCGTCTAAATCCTCGCTGCCAATAATTCTACAATTTCTACATAAATCAGAGGGTTTATGTGATTTTGCAATAGCTTCAGGTTTTACTGTTATTTTTCCCACAGCAGGGATAGCTTCGTTTTCATCAAAAACATCTGAATAAAAAGATAACAACTCTTCGAACTTATCGGTTATACCTTTTTTTAACTCCGGAGTTACTTTTCCAAAAAATTTCAAATCTCCGCCCCCAATATTTGGGACAATATCAGTTGTTTTGGGAAGAACTAATTTTATTGGTAGATTGTTCTCGCTCATGATTAAACCTCTTTCACCATTTTTTGAATAGTTGTTTTTGAACTACCTAAAATATCTGCAATAGTTTGTAAACTAAATATTTTTGAATCTTTTTCTCGTAAATACTTTGCTTTAATCTTTAATAGTTCTCGAGAATCTTCACAGTTTTGAGGGATGATATTTTTCGTAATAAACATTTCTTCATAAATGCTAGATAAATTAAAAGAAGAATTGTGTATAACTGAGTTCCTTATTGCTTTGGTAATAATATCTTCTATATCAGAACCGCTTTGTCCATCAAATAAAGTTGAAATTTCTAAAATTTCTTTTTGGTTAAATTTATATATATCATTGGAAAATAGTGTAATCAATTCTGCAATAGCAGTTTTATCAGGCAGTTCTATTTCTAATTTATAGTCAAATCTTCTCCATATTGCTAAATCAAGTAACTGCTGATGATTAGTAGCTGCTAAAATTAAGCTGTCGTTGCTCATCGTATCGATATTTTGTAAAAGGCTATTAACTACTCTTTTCAACTCACCAAGCTCGTTATTATCGTCTCTAGCCTTGGCAATAGCATCGAATTCATCTAAAAATAATACACAAGGCATTTTTTGCGCAAATTCAAATAGACTACGAATGTTTTTAGCGGTAGTACCGAGATATGAAGAAATTAGACTATCTAATCTAGCGACAATGAGTGGTAAATTTAATTTTTTAGCAATTAAGTAGGCACTCTTGGTTTTTCCACATCCAGGTGGTCCATACAGCAGTAGTGAATTGGATACATTTATTCCAATAGAATTAAGTTTATCGGCGTTTTGATAACTTAAAATAAAGGAATTTAATTTTTCTTCATTTCTTTTTGAAAGAATAACTTCAGTATTATTTTGATGTGGGTAAATAATGTCAGCAAGATTCATTCTTGATTCAGTATCAACAGGAATATCAATAGAATTAACGCTATTCATTGGAGTCAGAGTAGACTCGGCTTGAGTGGATAATAACCGCTGAAATTTAATTGCTGAGCGAGAATCACCATCTTTTTCTAGTTTTGATATCAATTGTTTTGTATAGTTAAAAATTTTGGTTTGATCATGCTTTAAAGCACCTTCTATGATTTTACCAATCTCAATAGAGTATTTCATTATTACACCTCCTATTATATTTTAACGGAACGAATCAAAATTGTAAAGAACGAACACCCGAATAAACGGAACTATTATCAAAAATAATGGAAGTATAAAGTGTATTTTAGGTACATTTGAATTTTTACAGAGGCGTATTCTTGAATAAGCTATTGTTTAAAATGTAGGTTTGAATGATGAAGGGTACGAAATTATATATAAATCATTGAAGATATTGTCACAATATTTGTGATACCTTTTCCAAAGCTTCTCTGCTATTCTTATATCATTCCTAAGAAAATAAAACCTCAAATCTTCACTGGGGTTTGGGGGCGAAGCCACCAAGTTATCTTATCGTTAGCTGCTAAAACTAGAAGGTTTTGATAGGTTGGCGATATGATTTTTGGGATATTGTGGACACAATATCTGAGCTCGCAAAGCCTTACAAAAATGTTGAAGCTATTTTGAAAAATGTACTGACAGTGTCTGTAAGCTTACATAGTCAGTACAAGTATCTATGAGGGAGGAAAAGCCATATGAAAAGAGATATACGTAGTATTCGGAAACAATTTCGCTTAACAGAAACGGAAGAAAAACAAATACTAGATTTAATGAGAGAGAAAGGAGAGGATAATTTTTCTGATTTTCTCCGTAAAAGCTTACTATTGTCTGATGGACAAAAACAGATGGAAAAATGGTTCAACCTTTGGAAAAAACAAAAGTTGGAACAAATTAGCCGTGATGTTCATGAAATATTAATAATTGCTAAAATAAATCATCAGGTTACTCAAGAACATGTTTCTATATTGTTAACTTGTATTCAGGAATTAATTAAAGAGGTAGAAAAAACAAGTTCTCTTAGTGAAAATTTTCGTAACAAATACATGAGGTAGTAGAGTGGAGCACCGATATAGAACAAATTTAAAAAAAGTCTTTTTATCTGACCTAGAATTAGTCAAATTGAATGACAATATCTCAAAAAGTAACTGCTTATCATTCTCAGAATATGCTAGACGAGCTCTACTAGATCCTGGTATGAATTTTATCACCATTGATACAAATAGTTATCAAGATTTGATTTTTGAATTAAAACGAATCGGAAATAATATTAATCAAATAACCAGAAGCATAAATTATTCGAATTTAATAACGAAAGTTGAATTAAATGAGTTGAGAAAAGGTATAGAAGAGTTAATAGTAGAAGTGGAGAAAGATTTTCTTATTCAATCTGAAAAATTGAGGAAATTTTATGATCATTACTAAACACTTTGCGATTCATGGAAAAAATTATCGTAGTAAACTAATCAAATATATTTTGAATCCAAGTAAAACAAAAAATCTAACACTAGTTTCAGATTTTGGTATGAGAAATTATTTAGATTTTCCTAATTATAAAGAACTAGTGAAGATGTACAATGATAATTTTTTAAGTAATGATACTCTTTATGAATTTCGTCATGATAGGCAAGAAGTAAATCAACGAAAAATTCATTCTCATCACATCATTCAGTCCTTTTCTCCAGATGACCATCTCACTCCTGAACTAATCAATCGGATTGGTTATGAGACAGTTAAAGAGTTGACAGGAGGTAGATTTCGTTTCATTGTAGCAACTCATGTCGATAAAGATCATATCCACAATCACATCATCCTAAATTCAATTGATCAGAATTCTGATAAAAAGTTTCTATGGGATTATAAGGCAGAACACAATCTACGAATGGTTTCTGATCGTCTTTCAAAAATTGCAGGGGCAAAAATTATAGAAAATCGTTATTCGCATCGTCAGTATGAAGTTTATCGCAAAACAAATTACAAATATGAAATAAAACAACGAGTATATTTTCTAATCGAGAACTCGAAAAATTTTGAAGATTTCAAGAAAAAAGCAAAAGCTTTACATTTAAAAATTGATTTTAGACACAAGCATGTTACTTTTTTTATGACTGATTCAAATATGAAACAAGTCGTACGTGATAGTAAATTGAGTAGAAAACAACCTTATAATAAAATTTATTTTAAGAAAAAGTTTGTTCAAAGGGAAATCATAAACATCTTAGAATTTTTACTTCCGAAAATGAAGAATATGAATGAATTGATTCAACAAGCAGAATTTTTTGGATTAAAAATAATTCCGAAAGAAAAACATGTTCTATTTGAATTTGATGAGATTAAGATTTCAGAGCAGGAATTGGTAAAAACGAATCGGTATAGTGTTAGTTATTTTCAAGACTATTTTAATATCAAAAATGAAACTGTTCTCTTAGATAATAAAAATTTAGTTGAACTTTACAATGAAGAAAAGCTAATTAAAGAAAAAGAGTTGCCGACAGAAGAGGTGGTATGGAAATCCTATCAAGATTTCAAGAGAAATAGGGATGCAGTTCATGAGTTTGAGGTAGAGTTGAATCTTAATCAAATAGAAGAAGTAGTAGACGATGGAATGTACATTAAGGTACAGTTCGGCATCCGACAAGAAGGACTTATTTTTGTACCAAATATTCAAATCAATATGGAAGAAGAAAAAGTTAAAGTATTTCTCAGAGAAACTAGTTCTTACTATGTATACCATAAAGATTCAGCAGAAAAAAATCGCTTTATGAAAGGTAAAACTTTGATTAAGCAATTTAATCTTCAGTATGAACCACAGTATATGTATAGAAGAATACCTCTTAGCAAAATTAAAGAAAAAATAGAACAATTAGATTTTCTTATATCTGCGGAAAATAGTCCAAATGATTTTGAAGATATAACAAATGATTTCATTGCCCAAATATTATATCTAGAGAATATGATTGAACAAGTCCAAAATAAAATTGATGATTTAACTAATTTAGAGGAAGTATTGTTGAAAGATACGACAAATAGTTCTGGGAATTTAGAAAAAAATATTCAAGGTAAAAGTTCAGTAGATACAATAGAGAAGGATTTATACATATATAAAGGAAGAATTGAAAAACTGAAGGAGAAGCATAAAGAAATTATAAACTTATTTGAAAAGTTTAATCGTACGATAAAGAAGTATAAGAAAGTAAAAAATACGAAATCTAGTAATGAAACGGAGATAACTCTGGAGTAAATAGTTTCCTAAAAAGTATATATAGAAGACTTTAATGTGCCAATTTGTCACATTTCACAAAATAAGAAAATAACTATATTATACTTGTTTCAGGAGACATTGGATGTTGAAAAGGATTAGAGGTTTACGTGAGGATACTGATTTAACACAAGAATATATTGCTAAAACAGTCTTGAATTGTACAAGGTCAGCGTATTCTAAAATGGAGTCAGGTACCAGGTTAATCTCTATAGATGACCTTATTAAACTTGCAGATTTTTATAAGGTAAGCTTAGACTACCTTGTAGGTCGAGTGGATAACAAAGAAGACCATTACTTCAAAAAGTAGTAGGTTAAGAAAGCACATTGACAATTGAATAGTCCAAAATGGTACTTTCCTCATTTGTGGAGCAGATTTGAATGGCTCGCCATGATAAGAGCGATTTTAAAACCATCAATAAAATAGAGCGATACTTTATATGCCATGATACAAATGATATACAATGATACTTCTGACCGTTCAGGCTGCCACCGTAAAAGAGCAGCAAGTGAAATTCTTATGATGACTTCATCAGTCATGCCATGGAGGTAAAAAATCTAAGAAAGGAAGTAATAAAATCATGGAAACAGTAAACTATAAAGATTTAGTTGCGATTGGTTTTCCAGAGCACACATCGAGAAATATTATTAGACAAGCAAAAAAGATTGCTGTAAAAAAGTTTGAAGAAGCTAGAAAAAATGATAAGAATGCGGTACAATTAGGATGTTCACCTTTCAATAATAAAAGGTTAGGCATTGCTCCTAAAAATATTGTAGAAAATTTAATTGGTATTTCTTTTTCAGATATAGAAGGTGAGAAAAATGGTTATATCAAAGACAAAGAAATATAAAGGTGTATACAAAGATTCAAAAGGAAAAATTTATTTTCAAATTGAATTAGGAGTTGATCCAATAACTGGGAAAAGAATTCAAAAGAAAGGAAGGAAAAATCAACAGGGACTACCGTTCAATTCTTTTAAGGAAGCATATGAAGAGATACTTCGTTTAAAACATGAATTTGTGAACTCTACTATTAATAATAGTTTTCTAACTTTTAGAGAGTTTATGGAAGAGATTTATTTAAAATATTATCAACAAAAAGTTCAATTTGTAACTTATCAGACCGCTTTACCACATCATCAGTTATTTATTAAGCAATTTGGTAGTAAAAAATTATCAGATATTAGTACTATTGACTGTGAAAGATTTCGCTTAGCTATTATAGACAAGTATTCTAGTAACTATGCTAAAAATATGTGGTCTAGATTTAAAGCATGTCTGGGTTATGCAGAAAGATTGGGTTATATTGATAGAGTTCCTTTTAAAGGATTAGATAATCCTAGAGGAAAGCACCCTGATACAAAATTTTGGACTTTTGATGAATTTAAGAAAGTAATAAACTCTTTTGATATTAGTGAGTATGAGGGACTCCATAACTACATGACGATCTGGTTATATTTTATGACTGGTTTAAGAGTTAGTGAGGGTATTGCTCTTAAATGGGAAGATATTGATTTTGAACGTAAATGGATTCATGTTCATTCGACAATTGAAAAAGATAAAAACGGTGTATGGTATGCTAAACAACAAACAAAGACAATAGCAGGGAATCGTAAAATTGATTTAGATGATTTTACGATTACAATACTTAAAAAATGGCGAGAAGTTCAAATCAAGAATGATGATAAAGATTATGTAGTATCACGTTTTGGTGCCCCCTTGTGTAAGTCTACAATTTCTAGGATAATAAAAAGGCATGCTAAGATTACTGGTGTACCAGAAATTACAGGTAAAGGATTAAGACATAGTCATGCATCTTATCTTATAAATGTGTTACATAAGGATACTTTATATGTTTCATATCGATTAGGACACGCTGATAAGTCAACCACGTTGAATACATATAGTCACTGGTATTATTCAGGTGATTCAACAATTTCAGAAGAGATTACAAACAGTTTAGATAATCTTGGATTATCAATTTACCTACCAAATTCCTGCCAAAGTTGAAAATTGAGGAATTAACCCACTAATACTGGGGGAAAATAGGATTTGCAAATTGTTACTCTTAAATAATAGAGCAACTACATTAGTAGCTTAAAAAACATATAAAACCGCTATTCTTAGGAGTAGTGGTTTTTTCTGTTACGATTTAAAATGGGTAAACCTACTTGAAATTATGATCTGATACGAAAGTTCTAGTTTTTTTACTAACAATTACTAGAATCTTGATATAATTTCAATTTTCTTCTTGACTCTGACCTTAGGTAAGGGATTATACTAATAATAGATAAGAAAGGAGCTTACCATGCAAATCAATATGATTCGTTCAGATAAAGTTTACCAAGAGATGCTCGAGCTTCCTTTAGAAAAAAGAGAAGGTTGCTTTCGAGCTAAAATATTAGCACCTTTTGCAATGAAATACCAAACGCAACACATTCCTCTGAAAGCAAAGTATCCTGGAGGATTTGATGCTCTTTTCCTACTTGGCTTTATGAATCAGTTACCCTCAACTCTCTCAGAAAAGGATAGACCAGCTATCGACTCTCTGAGCTCTGATCAACTCTGGCAGGACTGCCAGGATACCATCAAAAGGAGTATGGGGCTTTTTGAGCAGGCTGGCTATGACTTAGATGTTGAGGATTACCATTTTACTATTTTATTGGGCAATCCAGAAAAACCTATGCTACAGCTCAATAAGGGTTATAGCGGAGATGGCGGAATTCCAGGCTACCTCATGCTTAGTCTGCTACCAAATGACTATACTTTACTACGTGTGCAGGCTGCGTTGGCTCACGAGTGCAATCACAATGTACGTTTCCAATTTATCAAATGGAACCAGCAGACGACACTAGCAGACTGGGTAGTCAGTGAAGGATTGGCAGAGTCTTTTGCGGCTGAGCTCTATGGCAAAGATCTCATTGGGCCTTGGGTCACTTCAACCAGTCCAGAGCAGTTAGAAGAGATTAAGCCCATCATCTCAAGTCAGCTTCAGCTAACAGGTATGGCGGAAATGGCTCCTTATCTCTACGGTGATGAAATTGCTGAGATTCAAGGTCAAATAACGGTTGGAATGCCCTATGCTGCAGGCTATGCTTATGGTTATCATTTGATACAAGCTTATCTGAAAAAGACTGGCAAGAGCATTATTGAGGCTACAGTGACACCTACAGAAGAGATTTTAGAGGCGACGAAAGATTTTTGGAAATGACACTTTGGCTTGATAATCTGCCAGAATCTGATATAATGTAGGTAATTTCAGGAGGTGACTATATGTACTATAAAAGAGTTGAATTGAAAGTCACAAATCAAGGTATCCATGAGCGTAAGATTTTTCAAGGTGTCAAAATTTTCAGTCGTAGTAAGTTGTCCAAAGATCAGAAAAGCATTCTAACACAGAAGCTTTACCTGACACCGAAGCAGAACATCGTTTACTATCAACGGACAGATATCAACTATGACCAGAACTGGTATCATCATAAGGACTATTATGAATTAGCTTATGGTCAGATGGATAGAGAGACGGTTTTTAAGGTTTGTCAAGATTTTGACGAACTAAGTCCTTTTCTGGAAAATGAGCTGCTGGAGAAGTTAAAAGAAAAGCAGTCAACAGGCAAATTTTTTGAAAAATTAGATATATAAAAATCCGGCTGCTTTTATAAGCAGTCGGATTTCTTTGAGTTATAGTTTGATAATCTTTCATAAGAGAAAATAGATCTATTTTTATCATGAACAGCTAACTTAGTTAGAAATTGTAGAAACAGTATAGTTGAAATCTATGAAGAATAAGTGTATAATCAAGAAAAAATGATTGAGTACTCACTCAATTTTGTAGATGTGTAAAGGAGTTCATACAATGGTTGTTCAAGCAATACAATATAGTCGTTTCGGTGATGAAGAAGTGTTAGATTTAGTGAACATTAAATCTGATTCTTTGAAACTGAATCAAGTTAGGGTAGAAGTTCATGCAGTTGGTTTAAATCCTATTGATTATAAGACTTTTGAAGGTGCAAAGCCACTCCGATTTCTATCTTTTATGACAAAACTCAGGAAGCCAAGTCGTTGGTTTGAGTCAAAATCATCTCTTTTTCCAAGAGGTGTTGGTCGGGATTTTGCTGGAGTTATCACAGAAGTTGGTGAAGGAGTAAATCGGTTTGCAGTAGGGGATAAGGTTTTTGGAACAATGATCAGTGACCCTGGATTGAGGACCAAGAGGGGAGCTTTGGCAACAGAAGTTTGTGTCAATGAATCGGAAATTGTATTGAAGCCAGAGATGATTGATATGAATCATGCTGCTACTATGGGGGTAGCCTCTCTAACAGTGGGAGGTGCTTTTAGAAAGATTGAGCTAAACTCTAAAGATGTTGTAGTTATTTCAGCAGCGGCAGGTGGTATTGGAAGTATTGCAGTACAGTATGCAGTTGCTAAGGGTGCGACAGTTATTGGAATTGCAAGTAAGAAAAATTCAGATTATCTGAAGTCCTTAGGCGCCATACCAGTAGCTTACGAAGAGAACATCCAGAATGCTCTTCTATCAGCAAGTACAAAGCCAATTACAAAATTCTTGGATTGCTATGGAAGTGATTATGTTAAATTGGCTTTCAGTTTGGGGTTGAAGGGCACAGCTATTGGAACGCTAGTACCTTCACCATATGTTATGATAAAAGGTGCCCATTTCACGGGTCCGAGACATTCCACATATGATGATTTTAACACTCTAGCGGAAATGGTCTCAGAAGGGAAGGTTCAGCTGAATATTGATCAGGTTTATGATTTTTCTCTAAAGTCAGTTAGAGAGGCATATCGTAGCCTGAAGTCGGGACACACTCGAGGTAAGAAAGTTGTAAAACTAAGAGGGTAGGAGAGAGGTGCCAGCAATGGAAAGTTTAGAACAAAAGTATGCTCAGACATTAGAAAATAGCAATTTGAGTTTAAAACAATGTCAAGTATTGTTATCAAGTCTAAAGCTATTTTCAGAAATTGGTTTTGAAAATACAACAGCCAGTTTTATCGCTAAGGAGGCTGGAGTTTCAGAAGGAACAGTTTTTAGTTACTTTAAGACCAAGGAAGGCATCTTAGAGGCTATTCTGTCAACTTTTCTCGAACAGGTTATTCCAGATGTGATTGCTGATTTTTCTGAGAAGAAATTTACAGCAAACCAAGAGTCTTTTCCACTATTTTTGAGAAGTATTGTTCGAGATAGACTAGTTTTCATTCAGGAGAATCAAATGCAAGTTAAAATTCTCTTGAGTCGTTCTTTTATTGATAAAACTATTTCTGACCAGTTAGGGAATGTTATTGTTCACTCTATCATTAAGCCAATTAGTCCAGTTCTGAATCAGTTTAAAGAAAAAGGTGTTATCCGAGATTGGTCTAATGAAAGAATCGTTCGCTATATTTTGGCTTTGAGTCTTTCTTATGCTCTTCCAATGATGTTGAATAATAATGAGGTCCTAGACATAGATGAAACAGTAAATGAAATAGTTGAATGCCTGTCTTTTGCCTTAGTAGAGGTAAAATAGATCTTGACTTTAAGCTTACTATTAGAAATAGTGGGCTTTTTTAAAACTAATACAAAAATCCCCAATCAGAGCGATTGAGGATTGAACAAATGAATTTTAAACAATACCTTTACTATCATAGCCTAGTCTACATTAGTATACTGCCATCTATTCATCTGATAAGAGGGATTTTATCATCCAGATATTCATAGCTGGGTGGCCGGCAGCGTTAGAAAGTGGTTCTTGCAGTGATGTAAAACCATAGTGCTGATAGATGGACACAGCCGTAGCCAGTTCAGTAGAGGTTTCTAGATAAAGCTGTTCATAACCTGCTAGGCGGGCTTCCTGGAATATTCGCTTTATCAACCTGCTGGAATAACCTTTGCCACGGCTATTTTTAGTGACATACAGTTTTTGTAATTCAGCAATCTTATCGGACACAGGTGCAAAGCCACCACAGCCAACCAGCTGTCCTTCATCTTCCAGAACAAAGTAAGCTGCTCTCTCTTGCTGTTGATAATAGTCGGCCAAATGATCTAGATGAGAATCAAAGTAGACAGTTCCTGGTTTGTCAAGCCCGAATTCTTCTAGGCTGGCTCGAATGAGCTGCGCTACAGCTGGATTGTCTCTTACTTCCATTGGCCGTAAGTTCATCATTTGTCCTCCGATAGGATGTATCGACTAATTAAACAATACCTTGTGCAATCATAGCGTTTGCTACGTTTTCGAAGGCAGCGATATTTGCTCCTGCAAGGTAGTCAGTACCAAGTCCGTATGTTTCAGCAGTTGTTTTAGCTGTATTGAAGATGTTGGTCATGATGTCTTTGAGGCGTCCATCAACTTCTTCACGGGTCCATGAAAGGCGAAGGCTGTTTTGGCTCATTTCAAGCGCTGATACAGCTACACCACCAGCGTTGGCAGCTTTGGCAGGTCCGTAAAGGATTCCGTTTTCTTTGTAGACTTTAATCGCATCAAGGTCACTAGGCATGTTAGCACCTTCTGATACACAGATAACGCCTTGAGCAACCAAACGTTTAGCTGCGTCGCCGTTGATTTCGTTTTGAGTCGCACATGGAAGAGCGATGTCGTAGTTTCCAGCGTAAGTCCATACAGAACCTTCATGGTAAGTAGCAGTTGCTTTCTCAGCTGCGTACTCAGTCAAACGAGCACGGCGTTTTTCTTTAACATCAACCAAAAGATCGAAGTCAATACCATTTTCGTCGATGACATAACCGTTTGAGTCAGATACAGAGATAACAGTAGCGCCGAGTTCAGTCGCTTTTTGAAGAGCATATTGAGCTACGTTACCAGAACCTGAAATAACCACTTTCTTACCAGCAAAACTGTTACCATTAGCTTTGAGCATTTCTTCAGTGTAGTAAACCAAACCATAACCAGTTGCTTCTGGACGAATCAAGCTACCACCAAATCCAAGAGGTTTACCAGTCAAGACACCCGCATCAAATTGGTTAAGACGTTTGTATTGTCCGTATAGGTAACCAATTTCACGTCCACCAACACCGATATCACCAGCAGGTACGTCAAGAGATGGTCCGATGTATTTTTGCAATTCTGTCATAAAGCTTTGGCAGAAGCGCATCACTTCAGCATCAGTCTTTCCTTTAGGATCGAAGTCTGATCCCCCTTTACCTCCACCGATTGGAAGTCCAGTCAAAACGTTTTTAAAGATTTGTTCGAAGCCGAGGAATTTCAAGATCCCTTGGTTTACAGTTGGGTGGAAACGAAGTCCGCCTTTATATGGTCCAACAGCTGAGTTGAATTGAACACGGTAACCACGGTTAACTTGAACTTTTCCATCACGGTCAACCCAAGGAACACGGAAAGAAATTACGCGCTCAGGCTCAGTGATACGTGCCAAGATGTTTTCTTCGATATACTCAGGATGTTTTTCAAATACAGGTTCCAAAGTGCTGAAGAATTCTTCAACCGCCTGGAGAAATTCAGCCTCATGCCCGTTACGAGCTTTCACAGTTGCAAACACGCTTTGGATATAGTCTTTAGCAGATGTCATATCGTTCTCCTTTTTGTTGTTATATTTTATTACATGAGCCATTATAGCAGAATTTTTTTTGAGTGTAAAGAAAAAAACAGAAATTTTCTAAAAATTCTTTCAATTTACAAAACCGAACGTTTTATATAGAAATTAGTTTCTCAAAGAGAAAATCTTAAAGTATGGTATAATATTAGAAATAAAAGGAATCTGGAGGATCAGAATCATGGTATCAACGAAAACACAAATAGCTGGCTTTGAGTTTGATAATTGCTTGATGAATGCAGCAGGTGTGGCTTGTATGACGATAGAAGAGCTTGAAGGAGTCAAAAACTCAGCGGCGGGAACCTTTGTCACAAAGACAGCGACCTTGGACTTTCGTCAGGGGAATCCTGAACCACGTTATCAGGATGTTCCACTTGGTTCTATCAACTCCATGGGCTTACCAAATAATGGCTTAGACTACTATCTGGACTATCTTTTGGACTTGCAGGAAAAAGAGCCAAACCGAACTTTCTTCCTATCTTTAGTTGGCATGTCTCCAGAAGAAACACATGCCATCTTGAAAAAAGTTCAAGAGAGTGAATTCAAAGGACTGACAGAGCTTAATCTCTCTTGTCCAAACGTTCCAGGAAAACCTCAGATTGCCTATGATTTTGAAACAACAGACCGTATCTTGTCAGAGGTATTTGCCTACTTTACCAAACCTCTTGGAATCAAGTTGCCACCATATTTTGATATTGTCCACTTTGACCAAGCGGCAGCTATTTTTAACAAGTATCCACTCAAATTTGTTAACTGTGTTAACTCTATCGGGAATGGTCTCTATATCGAAGATGAGTCTGTCGTTATTCGCCCTAAAAACGGTTTTGGAGGCATTGGTGGAGAGTATATCAAACCGACTGCTCTAGCGAATGTGCACGCCTTTTACCAACGTTTAAATCCCCAAATCCAAATCATCGGAACGGGTGGCGTTCTTACGGGTCGTGATGCCTTTGAACATATCCTCTGCGGTGCGAGTATGGTGCAAGTAGGGACCACTCTTCACAAAGAAGGTATCAGTGCTTTTGAACGCATTACCAATGAACTGAAAGCTATTATGGCGGAAAAAGGGTACGAGAACCTAGAAGATTTCCGTGGGAAATTGCGCTATATTGATTAAGTTTAATAAAAAATCAGAAGAAAGGAGAGATGATGCTAGCCATTGAAGACAGTCAGAAGTTGACTTTATCAAATCTATCTAGCTTGAATCTATTTACAGGAACAGATCAGGGCCAGTTTGAAGTTATGAAGAGTCAGGTGTTGAGGCAGATTGGTTATGATCCAGCTGATCTCAATTTTGCTTACTTTGATATGAAAGAAGTAGCTTATAAAGACTTAGAGTTGGAGTTGGTCAGTCTCCCTTTCTTTGCGGATGAGAAAATCGTGATATTAGACCATTTTGTCGATATCACAACAGCCAAGAAACGCTTTTTAGCAGATGATGAGCTCAAGTCGTTTGAGGCATACCTTGATAACCCTTCGCCAACAACCAAGTTGTTGATTTTTGCGGAAGGAAAGTTGGATAGTAAAAGACGGTTGGTCAAATTGCTCAAACGAGATGCGACTGTTTTTGATGCTATTGAACCCAAGGAACAAGAACTCCGCCAATATTTCCAAAAATGGAGCCAAAAACAAGGTTTGCAGTTTGCGGAAAAGTCTTTTGAAAATCTACTCATCAAGTCTGGTTTTCAGTTTAGCGAAATCCAGAAAAATCTCCTCTTTTTACAGTCTTATAAGTCAGATGGCATGATAGAGGAGAAGGATATTGTCGAGGCTATTCCAAAGACCCTGCAGGACAATATTTTTGATTTGACTCAGCTTATCTTGGGCAAAAAGATCGACCAGGCGCGCGACTTGGTTAGAGACTTGACCTTGCAAGGGGAAGACGAAATCAAGCTCATAGCTGTCATGTTAGGACAGTTTCGTACCTTTATCCAAGTGAAGATTTTATCAGATACTGGTCAGACGGAATCGCAGATTGTAAGCAGTTTGGGAACTTACTTGGGGCGCAATCCTAATCCTTATCAAATCAAGTTTGCACTGAGAGATTCGAGAGGAATTTCCTTAGATTTTCTCAAGCGAGCGATTTCTTATTTGATTGAAACAGACTACCAGATTAAGACAGGTGTCTATGAAAAGGGGTACCTGTTTGAAAAGGCACTTTTGCAGATCGCGGCAGAGGCAAATTGAGCAAAAAACTTGAAAAAAGAGGATGATTGCGTTATCATTTTCATATAGAAAGAAAAAGAGGTATTACAGATGGCTATTATCTTACCAGACCTTCCATACGCATACGACGCTTTGGAACCATACATAGATGCAGAAACAATGCACTTGCACCATGACAAACACCATCAAACTTATGTCAACAATGCAAATGCTGCTCTTGAAAAACACCCTGAAATCGGTGAAGACCTTGAAGCCTTGCTTGCTGATGTAGATTCTATCCCAGCTGATATCCGTCAAGCACTTATCAACAATGGTGGTGGACACTTGAACCACGCTCTTTTCTGGGAATTGATGACTTCTGAAAAGACTGCTCCTTCAGCAGAACTTGCAGCAGCAATCGACGCAACATTTGGTTCATTTGAAGAGTTCCAAGCAGCCTTTACAGCAGCAGCCACAACTCGCTTCGGTTCTGGCTGGGCATGGTTGGTTGTCAACAAAGAAGGGAAGCTTGAAGTAACTTCAACAGCAAACCAAGATACACCAATCTCAGAAGGTAAAAAACCAATCTTGGGCTTGGACGTTTGGGAACATGCTTACTACGTGAAATACCGCAACGTGCGTCCTGACTACATCAAAGCTTTCTTCTCAGTGATTAACTGGAACAAGGTAGACGAGCTTTACGCAGCAGCTAAATAATAAAATGTGGAGGGAAGAGTCAATCTTCTCTTTTTAAGGTTATAAAGCAGAAGTCTGACAGAATCGTCAGACTTTTTTCATTTTCAGGATATTCGTGCCAACTTGTAGAAATTATGGTAAAATAGAGTGTTAAGTAATCGTGGAAAAGGAAGACTATGCGTAAAGAAATTGCACCTGAATTATACAACTATAACAAGTTTCCTGGCCCAGAATTTCATGTGAATGGGGATAAGGTTGAGACTGAAGGGATTGCTTTTACCTTGGTTGAAAATATCAAGGATGCTTTCGATGTGACTGTCTTTAATCAACGCTTCTCAGAAGTGTTGACCAAGTTTGATTATGTCGTGGGGGACTGGAGCAATGAACAGCTCCGCCTACGCGGTTTTTACAAAGACGATCGAACAGAGGAAAAAATTGAAAAAATCAGTCGCTTACAAGATTATCTTTTGGAGTACTGTAGTTATGGTTGTGCTTATTTTGTCTTAGAAAACCAAGCACCTAAGCGTGCGTCATTTGACAAGAAAATGCGTAAAAAGGAAGAGGAAAACCTTCCTAGAAGAGGAAAGAAACCTTCGCAAAACAAGAGAAAACCAAATGCGGATAAGAGAAATAGACGTCGTCATAAGGACCAAAAGTCTCAGAAAGAGGACAAGGGACAGCGCCATTTTGTCATTCGTCAGAAATAGATAGAGAATAAGGAGAAGAGATGAAACCGTCTATTTATAGTTTAACACGTCAAGCCATGCAAGAATGGGTATTAGAACAAGGAGAAAAGAAATTCCGAGCAGATCAAATCTGGGAATGGCTCTACCGTAAACGTGTCCAGTCATTTGAAGAAATGACCAATCTTTCCAAGGATTTGATTGCTAAGCTCAATGAGCAGTTTGTGGTCAATCCTTTGAAACAACGTATTGTACAAGAGTCGGCTGACGGTACTGTTAAGTATCTTTTCGAGTTGCCAGATGGTATGTTGATTGAGACAGTACTCATGCGTCAACACTACGGTTTGTCAGTCTGTGTGACCACTCAGGTGGGCTGTAATATTGGTTGTACCTTCTGTGCATCAGGCTTGATCAAGAAGCAACGTGACCTCAATAACGGGGAAATCGTAGCGCAGATCATGCTGGTTCAGAAATATTTTGATGAGCGTGGTCAGGACGAGCGTGTCAGTCATATCGTAGTCATGGGAATTGGAGAACCATTTGATAACTACAACAATGTTTTGAATTTCGTCCGTACCATCAATGATGACAAGGGGATGGCAATCGGTGCTCGTCACATTACTGTTTCTACGTCAGGTTTGGCCCATAAAATTCGTGACTTTGCTAATGAAGGCGTACAGGTTAATCTGGCTGTTTCCCTTCACGCACCCAATAATGAATTGCGTTCAAGCATCATGAAAATTAACCGTGCCTTTCCGATTGAAAAACTCTTTTCTGCTATTGAGTACTATATCGAAACAACCAATCGCCGTGTGACCTTTGAATACATTATGCTCAATGAAGTCAACGACGGTGTTGAACAAGCCTTGGAGCTGGCGGAATTGCTCAAAAATATCAAGAAATTGTCTTATGTAAACTTGATTCCCTATAACCCAGTTAGTGAACATGACCAATATAGCCGTAGTCCTAAAGAGCGCGTGATGGCCTTCTACGATACCCTCAAGAAAAAAGGGGTCAACTGTGTTGTTCGTCAAGAACATGGTACTGATATTGATGCAGCTTGTGGACAATTGCGCTCCAATACAATGAAACGTGACCGCCAGAAGGCAGTCGCAGCGGTAAATCCATAAAATGACTAGAAAAAGAGAATTAATCTTGAAATTAGGAGTGGCTATTTACAGTCTTTGCATTGCCTGTTTTTGTTTTACTCCCCAGCCTCAACTTCCTACAGGAGTGGAAACTCCAGGTATTCAAACTTTTGGACGCCTGGTTTTTCTTTTAACTCCCTTAAACTCCCTGTGGAATCTAGGTGAAGTGACCAGTTTGGGACAAGTTATTTGGATCTTTTTGCAGAACATTTTAAATGTCTTCTTGCTCTTCCCTCTGGTCTTTCAACTGCTCTACCTCTGTCCAAACTTACGAAAAACGAAAAAAATCGTATTTCTCAGTTTTTTACTAAGTCTAGGAATTGAGTGTACGCAACTAGTTTTAGATTTTTTCTTCGACTTTAATCGCGTCTTTGAGATTGATGATTTGTGGACCAATACCCTGGGAGGCTATTTGGCTTGGCTCCTCTATAAAGGACTACATAAAAATAAGATAAGGAATTAGAATGAGTATTTTAGAAGTTAAAAATTTAAGTCACGGTTTTGGTGACCGTGCAATTTTTGAAGATGTGTCTTTCCGTCTCCTCAAGGGAGAACATATCGGTCTAGTCGGTGCCAATGGTGAAGGAAAATCAACCTTTATGAGCATCGTGACTGGTAAGATGTTACCAGATGAAGGGAAGGTTGAGTGGTCTAAGTATGTGACTGCTGGCTACCTGGATCAGCATGCTGTGCTAAAGAAAGGTCAAACTGTGCGTGATGTTCTCCGTACGGCCTTTGATGAGCTATTTAATGCAGAAGCTCGTATCAATGACCTCTATATGGAAATGGCAGAAGACGGGGCGGATATTGATGCGCTGATGGAAGAAGTAGGAGAGCTCCAAGACCGTTTGGAGAGTCGTGATTTCTATACCTTGGATGCTAAGATTGATGAAGTTGCGCGTGCTCTCGGTGTCATGGACTATGGCATGGATACGGATGTAACCTCTTTGTCAGGTGGACAAAGAACAAAGGTGCTTTTAGCTAAACTCCTCCTTGAAAAGCCAGATATCTTATTGCTGGACGAGCCAACCAACTATCTGGATGCTGAGCATATTGACTGGCTCAAACGTTATCTCCAAAACTATGAGAATGCCTTTGTCCTTATTTCGCACGATATTCCTTTCCTCAACGACGTAATCAATATCGTCTACCATGTGGAAAATCAACAGCTGACGCGTTACTCTGGTGACTATTACCAGTTCCAAGAAGTCTATGCTATGAAGAAATCTCAACTGGAGGCAGCCTACGAACGCCAACAGAAAGAGATTGCAGACCTCAAGGATTTCGTGGCTCGAAACAAAGCGCGTGTTGCAACGCGTAATATGGCCATGTCCCGTCAAAAGAAACTCGACAAGATGGATATTATCGAACTGCAAAGTGAGAAGCCAAAACCATCCTTTGATTTCAAAACAGCTCGTACGCCAGGGCGTTTTATCTTCCAAGCCAAGGACTTGCAGATTGGTTATGATCGTCCTCTGACCAAATCCTTAAATCTTACCTTTGAACGCAATCAAAAGGTTGCCATTATTGGGGCCAATGGTATTGGGAAAACAACCCTCTTGAAGTCTCTCTTGGGCATTATTCCGCCAATCGCTGGGGAAGTTGAACGCGGTGATTACTTAGAACTTGGCTACTTTGAACAGGAAGTAGAAGGTGGCAATCGTCAAACACCACTAGAGGCTGTCTGGAATGCCTTTCCTGCCCTTAACCAAGCAGAAGTCCGTGCAGCCCTTGCTCGTTGTGGTTTGACAACCAAGCACATTGAAAGCCAAATTCAGGTCTTATCAGGTGGTGAACAAGCCAAGGTGCGTTTCTGTCTCTTGATGAATCGTGAAAACAACGTCTTAGTGTTGGACGAGCCGACCAACCACTTGGATGTAGATGCCAAGGAAGAACTCAAGCGCGCGCTTAAAGAATACAAAGGAAGCATTCTCATGGTTTGCCACGAACCAGACTTCTATGAAGGCTGGATGGACCAAATCTGGGACTTTAACAAGCTAACTTAAAAGCAGTAAAAAAGCCAAATCGAAATGACTTGGCTTTTTTGACTAGTAATTTAAAAAGCTTTCAACTTCAGATTTCTCAATTTCTTTACCGTAGTGGCAAATCGGACAAGAAACGAAGTAACTTTTACTATAAGGAAAAAGTGGAATCCAGTAGAGGGTAAATTTGCGTCCAGTTTCTACAATCTCCCAAGTGTCAACATTGTTACAGTGACCACATTCGATCGCTGTTTGAGTATGTCCCAAATCTTTCTGATAACCTTTAGAACCCCAAAATAAAATCATGTCATCGTCTCCTTATCTGTTGATGGCTTATTTTTTGCTGAAATCGTAGTCTTTTACCACTTCGATACTATCAATGGTGATAGCAGACGTTGGTTTGTCTTTCTCATCTTTTTCAGCCTTGGCAATTTTGTCAACAATATCCATGCCATCGATGACTTGACCAAAGACAGGGTGTTTGCCGTCTAGACTAGGATTTCCGCCCTCTTTATAGGCTTCGATGATTTTCTTTGGATACTTGCTTGTAGGGAGTTTAGCTGAAATATCTGTTGAATTTTGGTTGATGAAGAACTGGCTACCGTTGGTGTTTGGTTGACCAGTGTTAGCCATAGCAAGGGCTCCTCGGATATTGTATAGGTAAGGAGAGATTTCATTTTTGAAACCAGTTCCCTTGTCCTTCGTTTTATCCTTATCATGCCAGATAGATTGGCCTCCTGTACCATCTCCCTTAGGATCTCCAGTTTGAACCATAAAGCCATCGATGACACGGTGGAAGGTGATGCCGTTATAGTAGCCTTCCTTAGCGTGAGTAAGGAAGTTTTCAACCGCAAGAGGTGCTAGTTTTGGAAAGAGTTTGATGCGGATATCGCCTTGATTTGTGTGTAAAATGACCTCAGCTTCGTCTTCAGCAACTTCCTTAGAAAGTTGAGGGAAGTTGGCATTTTCATTGGTCAAAGCGTCATTCAAATCTTTGGCAGCCTGAGCAGCCGCTTTTGAGCTTTCTTCAGCTGAGATGCTGGAGTCGACATATTCATCACCACGGAGACCACGTTGGATACTAGTACATCCAGCAAGGGCTACCGTTGATAGTAAAAGAAGGGTTGCTAGTTTTTTCATTGTTAACCTCTCAAAAATTCATTTCTACCATTGTACCTTAAAAGGAGTTTGATTTCAAATGTAAAAGATTTTACTAAAAATTTCTAGTAGTTAAAAAAATTAAAACTCTGTCAAGTTTTTTTCTTGACACCTGTCAGAAATCTGCTATAATAGAACATGTGCTAAATAGCTTAGCTATTTCACCGAAATAAAAAATAAGAAAAGAGACATTAAAAAATGGCAGTTAAAATCCGTTTGACTCGTATGGGTTCTAAGAAAAAACCTTTCTACCGTATCAACGTAGCAGACTCACGTTCACCACGTGACGGACGTTTCATCGAAACAGTTGGAACTTACAACCCACTTGTTGCTGAAAACCAAGTAACTTTGAAAGAAGACCGCGTTCTTGCATGGTTGGCTGATGGAGCTCAACCTTCAGATACAGTTCGCAACATCCTTTCAAAAGAAGGCGTATTGAAAAAATTCCACGATTCTAAATTCTCAAAATAAGTTTAAAGTAGGTTGACAGATGGATACGATTGAAAATCTCATTATTGCGATTGTGAAACCTTTGATTTCACAACCTGATGCCTTAACTATCAAGATTGAAGACACACCAGAGTTTTTGGAGTATCACTTGGATCTTGACCAAAGCGATGTCGGTCGTGTTATCGGTCGTAAGGGTCGCACTATCTCAGCGATAAGAACGATTGTCTACTCTGTCCCAACTGAAGACAAAAAAGTAAGAATCGTTATCGATGAAAAATAAAAAAGCGGGACTGAAGTCTCGCTTTTTTGTGAGGAGGAGAAGATGAAGGATTTAACCTTTAGACAATTACAAGCTTACTTACTCGAACATTACCAACAGTCTCGAACTGAGGAAGGCCTCTTTATCAAACTAGTGGAGGAAGTCGGAGAAGTAGCTGAGGTCTTGAATGGGCGCTCTGGTCGAAAAGAGGGCGTTCAGGACTCAAACGAGGAACTAGCCAAAGAACTGGCAGATATCATTCACTATACGGTCGCAATTGCGGCCATCAACGACATTGACCTAACCAAAACCATTTTTGACAAAGATAAGAAGGCTGCCATTAAGTACCAACATGAAAGAGATTTGGAGAGTTTTTGGAGGGAAAATATCTATAGTGTCTTTTTTCTTCAACTTGTGAAAATCCCTAGAACGTGATAAAATAAAGGATAAGGGTTTTTAATAAATCATTGTTATAGAATGAGTGGATTTCTTTATGAAACGATTTGAAGTAACTACAAAAATTGGCAGCCTCTCTGTTACTTATAAAAAGCAAAAGAAAGTGCTTGTTTGTTTAAATGGCGCAGGTTTGCTACCAAGTTATGAAAATTTTTCACTTATACTTGAAAAACTTCCTCCCACAATTGGTTATTTGACAATTGATTTTCCAAACACAGGTAGGAGTCCGATTCATGACCAATCTGGAAAAAATCTGGACAATCTTGTAGACGCGGTTTATGAAGTACTTGAAGAATTGGCGATTTATGAATATATACTTTGTGCACATAGTTTGAGTGGAATTTTAGCTTGCAAATTGATGAACAAATCAATTAAGTGTCAGGCTTTAGTAGCAATTGAACCAACAACTAAAAAAGTAATGTTTTCTGATTTTTCAGAAAATCCTTATCCAGAAATGGAAGAGCAAATGAGACTGATTGAAGAGTGTGGCCCCGAAGTCTATTTTAAGAACATAACTCAAGCAGCATTTAGCTCTGAAACTAATGAAGAAATCTGGGATTTAGTGCAAGAAAAAGATTCAGAGTTGGAAAGACAAGTTCCAGAATTTCATATATATTGTGAGATTACTGAGGAAGATTTTAAGAATGTATCTATAGAAGCTCATGTCCCTGTATTTATTTTTTGTCAGGCTTATAGAGAAAAAGAATACAGAGACTCAGAATATTGGACTTCCAATACTAAACTCATTTTAGGAGGGAATCACCATTATTTACAATGGTCTGAATCAGAAAAAATTGCGAATATTATTCGAGAATTGTCAGAATAAGATGGAAAGAAGGAGAGTACAGGAGACAAGATGAACTACTTTAATGTTGGAAAAATCGTCAATACGCAGGGTCTACAGGGGGAGATGCGAGTCTTGTCTGTTACGGATTTTGCTGAAGAACGATTTAAAAAGGGAGCAGAGCTGGCTTTATTTGATGATAAAGACCAGTTTGTCCAAACAGTGACCATCGCAAGTCACCGCAAGCATAAGAACTTTGACATTATCAAATTCAAAGACATGTACCATATCAATGCGATTGAGAAGTACAAGGGCTACAGTCTCAAGGTCGCTGAGGAAGATTTGAACGATTTAGATGATGGTGAATTCTATTATCACGAGATTATCGGTTTGGACGTTTACGAGGGAGACAACTTGGTTGGAACCATCAAGGAAATCCTACAACCAGGTGCCAACGATGTCTGGGTGGTCAAACGAAAAGGTAAGCGTGATTTGCTTTTACCTTACATTCCGCCAGTAGTTCTCAATGTTGATATTCCAAACAAACGGGTTGATGTGGACATCTTAGAAGGACTAGATGATGAAGATTGATATTTTAACCCTCTTTCCAGAGATGTTTTCTCCGCTGGAACACTCGATTGTTGGGAAGGCTCGAGAAAAAGGGCTCTTGGATATCCAGTATCATAATTTCAGAGAATACGCTGAAAAAGCCCGTCATGTTGACGATGAACCTTACGGAGGCGGTCAGGGGATGTTGCTAAGGGCTCAACCCATTTTCGATGCCTTTGATGCTATTGAAAAGAAAAATCCCCGTGTCATTCTTCTTGATCCTGCTGGAAAACAGTTCGATCAAGCCTACGCTGAGGATTTGGCTCAGGAAGAGGAACTGATCTTTATCTGTGGTCACTATGAAGGGTATGACGAGCGTATCAAAACCTTGGTAACCGATGAAATTTCTCTAGGAGATTATGTTTTGACTGGTGGTGAATTGGCAGCCATGACTATGATTGATGCGACCGTGCGCTTGATTCCAGAAGTGATTGGTAAGGAGTCTAGTCACCAGGATGATAGCTTCTCTTCGGGACTTCTCGAATATCCTCAGTATACTCGCCCTTATGACTATCGAGGCATGGTCGTGCCAGATGTGCTCATGAGTGGGCACCATGAAAAGATTCGCCAGTGGCGACTGTATGAGAGTCTAAAGAAAACCTACGAGCGCAGACCTGACCTGCTAGAAAACTATCAACTAACAGCAGAGGAAGAAAAGATGCTGGCTGAAATCAAAGAAAACAAAGAATAAAGGAGAACCTTATGCAAGTAATCAAACGTAATGGAGAAATTGCTGAATTTGATCCAGATAAAATTTACCAAGCTGTCCTAAAAGCAGCTCAAACAGTTTATGTTTTGACCGATGACTTACGTCAAAACTTAGCTCAAGTTACTAAAAAAGTCGTTTTGGACTTGGAAGAAGCAAAAGTAGAACGTGCGACTATCAGCATGATCCAGTCAATGGTTGAGCACCGCTTGCTTGGAGCTGGCTACATTACAATCGCAGAACATTATATCTCTTATCGCTTGCAACGCGATTTGGAGAGAAGTGGTTATGGCGACCATATCGCTGTTCATCTTCATTTTGAACAAATCCGTTAAGAAAAAGAGTGGGATGCAAAGAACATCTCACTCTTTCTTAAATAGACTTTTCTGAGCTTTTTGTACAGTTGAGGGAACGAAACGAAGTCGCTTAATGTCACTGATACGAATGATTCGAGTTACGTTTTTTGAAAAATTTTTGACGATAATTTGTTGGCGATTAGCATCGTGTTTAACAATATCACCCGTAAAACTTGTCTCAGCAAGTATAACATGAACAGCCGTCTTTCTTTGGATGGCTTGTTCAATCATAGCAGTGAGGGAGTTATCCTGGATTTGCGGATGATCATCATTCCCATTGAGAAAACCATGTAGTTTATCTAGAACTAGTTTGAATGTCTGTCTCATAGAATCCTCCCTTCTTATATATCCACATTATATAAAATTTTCCTAAAAACCACAAGATTTTTACGAATAGACTATAGAAAGCATATCACATAAAGGAGTTAAAATGGCAGAATTTACATTTGAGATCGAAGAACACTTACTGACCTTGTCTGAAAATGACAAAGGATGGACTAAAGAACTAAATCGCGTTAGCTTTAATGGAGCACCAGCAAAGTTTGATATTCGTTCTTGGAGTCCTGACCATACCAAAATGGGCAAAGGAATCACGCTTTCCAATGAAGAATTTCAGGTAATGGTCGATGCCTTTAAAGGGGGACAATAAAAAGAATCTTGAGTGTAACTCAAGATTCTTTTTTAGGACACAATATAGTCACAGAGAGAAGTCTTAGACAATTGAATGAAAGTCTCTCTATACTCTTCAGGGGGGATTGGATTATCTTTACGAATCCAGACTTCAATGAAAGAGATTGCCATGGTCGTAATGATATAAGCGATGTCCTCTTTACTAAAATTATATTTCAGTTGGTAATTAATATTTTTTAGTACCCACTCCGAGTATGTCCCACGCAGAAACTCCTTCCAACATGGGTCGGCTTGAGAATTGTACAAGGCACCGATGACTTCTCGCTTTTCATAGATGAGAGGAAGAACGCGGTCCGCTAAGAGAGTGATGGGATCGCCATCTCTTTCAGGACAGTAGTTGTTAAAAATATTGAAGATTTGTTGATCGGTCTCCTTGTGGATATAATCGATAATATCTTCAAAGTTATTAAAGTGCTTTTGATAAATCGCTTGGCGGGAAATACCAGCTTCTGCAGCAATCTCAGTCATGGTAAAAGAAGTTCGCTGAGGGTTTCTCCTTGCAAGAGTGATAAAAGCATCTAAGATTAACTCTCTAGTTTTGTTTGCCATAACTTTACCTTCCTATCTATAAATATTAAAAATACTAGATTTAGTATTACCCAAGCTTTCCCTTTAGCATAAATAAACTGAATAGATGATTATTTGAAAGCCTCTATAAGACTATTATATCATAGATTTATTAGAAATAACAGATTGTTACAAGGAGGCATTACTTTTTGCAAACTCCTATTATGTCAGTATTTTCAGACAATTCTTAGGAAAGTCATTTTTTATATGGTGTTATGAAATAATATATCAAAACGCTTGACAATGTGTAAATAAATAACTTGATAGATAAAAAGATTTTAATAAAAATATTCAAAGATATGTAGTATAATAGTCGTGGACGATATTTTGCTATATTTCCATCTGATCATGAGTAGTGATACTCCTGCTAAAGATTGAATTTAATATTTTGAATAATGCTAACAGTATATTCTTTACCCAAGCAAAATTACATAGTATAAGGCTCATAACTATGTAATTAATCTACGTGATTGAAAGGGGGTGTTGCTTACGGGGAGAAGACGATGCACTATTCAATCAATTTCAATCATTTAGAAAGGAATATTATGAAAAAGAAAAATTTCAAAAAATTATTATTAACAGTTCTTTTTCCTCTGATGCTCTTGGGGGTGTTTGCTAAAACAACTCAAGTCGAAGCAGCAGACATCACCAATAAAGTTGTCTTTTCAGACGTTAAAATCCTTGCTGAGGATACAGGAAATGCTGATGAAATTTTCTGGCATGCTAAGGGAAGCACTTACAAAGGTGTTTTATTTAATGGGAAGTTTGCTTTTCCTGGCTTAGCTGCCGGAGATATTAAAGAAGGGGATTACTTCACAATCAAAGTTCCAGATGGTTTGTCTCTTAAAGATGCCACTTTGGATTTGATTGATACCTCAAGTAATAAAGTCCTGGGTAAAGTAGTAGCCGACAGCGTAACAGGTGTTATAACTTTTACTTTCAGTAAAGAAGTTGAAGATAAACAAAATGTAAAAGGAACCTTTACCGTTGCGTCAAATGCAACGACGACGGGCACGGAAAACACGGTAACCTATAACCTCCCCGGGGGTACACAAACCATTACCTTTAAACCTTATAAAGATGAAGATGCCGTTAATGTTGAAGGTGAGATTATCCACAAAGGTGGTTGGTCGAACGGTACGGTTAATTATGTAGCGTGGTGGATGCGTGTCAACCGTGCGGCTGAAGATTTAACAGGTAAGACTGTTATTATTAAAGATGCTATTGATAAAGATGGCGGTTCCTTGGCTACCTTCATCGCAGACAGCTTTGTTCTTAAGGCCGTTACTTATGAATCAACGAATACTTCAAAGGCAGACCTAGCTAGTGAGTTGGAAACTTATCAAGTAACAACCGATCCTGCTGCTTATAAGGCTGATTCAGATCACAAAGCTCTTTTGAAGATTACAAACAGTGGTTTTGGTTACGAACTGCTCTTGCCAACCAACACGGGAACAAAGGCTTTCCATCTCGAATATCACACAACTACCCCAGCTGATGGCACAAAAGTTAAAAACTCAGCTGGTATCACTGTAGATGGAGAAGCTCGTCCAACATGGAAATCATGGAATGGTACTACAAACACCAAAACAGTGCACTCAACTGAAGTTTTGGCTGTTAAATCGGTAGGTGCGACAGTTTCGGTTGACCTTGCTGGTAAAGTTAAAATCGTTAAATATGATGAAGGCGATGCTAATGTTAAATTGAAAGATGTTGAATTCGATATTGTCAATAAAGACGACAAATCGAAGAAATACACTATCAAGACAGATGAAAACGGTGTTGCCATCACACCTGTATTGTCAAACGGAACTTACGTTGTTACAGAAGTTCGCACTAAAGACGGATATATTCTAGATAAAACAGAACGTGAAGTTAAGATGACTGGTGAACCTGTTATCTTGAACATTCCGAACAAACGTAAAACAGTTGACTTTACAGCCACTAAAAAATGGACTAAGGGTAACGCAGGAGACTACAAACAAGTAAGTGTAGGTCTTTATGTTCGTAAAGAAAGCGAAGCAGAAACAGACGCTAAACCTGTCACTGGTTCTTATACACCAACTGTAACTGAAAATGATGGTGTCTACACTTATGAGTGGAAAGACCAATTACCGGAACTTGATACAGATGGCAACAAATTAGTTTACTCTGTTCGTGAGTTGGAAGACGGAACAGGTATCCCACTTGCTGAAGGTGCTACTATTAATGGTGCTAGTGGTGCAACTTATACTGTTAAGTATAACACTAACGGCAAAGAAATCACTAACGAAGGCCCAACGCCAGTAAATGCTCAAATCCAAGCAATTAAAAAATTGACTGGTCGTGTTATGAAAGCTGGTGAGTTTGAATTTGACTTGTTCGATGACAAGACAGGTAAAGTTGTTGAAACAGTAACAAATGATGTGGATGGTAATATCATTTTTGCCGAATTAACATTTGACAAAGCTGGTACATACAACTACCACATTGTTGAGAAAAAAGCGAACACAACTGAAAAAGGTGTTACTTACGATGCCAACCCTGTTGGCGTAACAGTTACTGTATCAGCAGATGCTGAAGGCAAATTATCTGCAGCTGTCGCATACGAAAACGATGATAAGACTTTTGAAAACACATACGCTCCTAAGAAAACGTCAGCTCCTATTGAAGTAACAAAAGCTCTTTCAGGTCGTACCTTGAAAGCTGATGAGTTTGAGTTTGTCTTGAAGAATGACGCAGATGGTTCAGAAGTTCAAAAAGTGAAGAACACTGCTGACGGTAAGGTCACATTTGCACCAATCGAATACACTAAAGCTGGAACATACAAGTACACTATCGTTGAAACAAACGCTGGACAAACTATTGACGGTGTAACATACGATAGTCTCGAAGTTAAAGTCACAGTAGAAGTAACAGACGATGGTGAAGGAAAACTTACTGCTAACGTAACTTATCCAGCTGACAAAGAGTTCAACAACAGCTACGGAGCTTCAAAAATTCCGGCTACTCTTGCAGTTAAGAAAACACTTACTGGTCGTGAGTTGAAAGCTGATGAGTTTGAATTTACTTTGACAGACCAAGATGGTAACGTGAAAGAAACAGTCAAGAATGACAAAGATGGAAACGTTAAGTTCTCAGCCTTGGAATTCGATAAAGCTGGAACTTTCACTTACAAGATTGCTGAAAAAGCTGGAACTGCTACAGGCATCACGTACGACTCGAAAACAATCACAGCTACAGTTACTGTAGCGGACAATGGTAAAGGTGCCCTTGAAGCAACTGTTACTTACGACGATGAAAAAGCATTTGAGAACACTTACACTCCAGCAGGGGCTACAAGTGTAACTCTTGGAGCTAAGAAAGTTCTTGAAGGTAAAGACCTTGAAGCTGGTAAATACAGCTTTGAATTGAAGAAAGAAGACGGAACTGTTGTTGAAACGGTGAAAAACGCTGCTGATGGAACAGTGACATTCTCACCAATCTCATATGATGAGAGCCAAGTGGGAACTCACAAGTATACCATCTCTGAAGTTGCTGGAACTGAAACAGGCATCACTTACGATAAGACAGTTCAAGAAGTTGAAGTAACTGTTGTGAAAGTAAGTGCAACTGAATTGAAAGCAACTGCTTCAAAAGAAGCTAACGATCTTGTATTTACAAACAAATACACTCCAGCGAAAACTGAAGTTCCTGTGAAGAAAGTATGGAAGGACGCAAACAACCAAGACGGTAAACGTCCAACTTCTATCACAGTTAAATTGCTTGCAGATGGTCAAGATACAGGTAAAACACTTGAATTGACTGAAGCAAACGGTTGGGCAGGAAGCTTCACAAATCTTGATGCTGATAAAGGCGGAATACCTATCCAGTACACTGTAGTAGAAGTAACTGTTACTGGTTACACTTCTGACGTTACTGGTGACGCTGCATCAGGATTCACCATCACAAATAGCTATTCTCCAGAAACAGTTGATGTAAAAGCAACTAAGAACTGGGATGACGCAAACAACCAAGACGGTAAACGTCCAACCAAGATTACAATCAATCTTTTAGCAGACGGTCAGAAAGTTGAATCGAAAGAAGTTCAAGCAGCCGCAGACGGAACTTGGACTGTCGAATTCACGAAATTAGCAAAATATAAAGATGGTAAAGAAATCAAATACACTGTAACAGAAGATGCCGTAGCAGAATACGAATCAACGATTACAGACTTTACGATCACAAACAAATATGCTCCTAAAGCAATCGACTACAAAGTAACAAAAGTATGGAACGACGCGAATAACCAAGACGGTAAACGTCCTGAGTCAGTAACGGTTCAACTTTATAAAAAAGTAGGAGATGCTGATCCAGTAGCCGTTGAAGGTAAGAAATTGACCTTGACAGCTAAGGATAAGACAGACGCTAACACTTGGGTAGCATCCTTCACAAATCTTCCACAATACGAAGCTGGTAAAGAAATCACTTACTCAATCAAGGAAGTGGATGTACCAGCTGGTTATGAAGCCTCTGTAACTGGTCAAGTAGTGACAAACACTCATAATCCAGAAACAGTTATCCTTTCAGGAACTAAGGTTTGGAAAGATAACAACAACCAAGACGGTAAACGTACAGATAAAGTGAAAGTTCAAATCTTTAAGGGGGAAGGCGAAAAAGCTGAACTCGTTCAAGAAATTGAAGTTTCAGAAGCTACTGGTTGGAAGTTCGAATCAAAAGCACTTCCTAAGTATGAAAATGGTACAGAAATCAAGTACACTGTCAAAGAAGTAGCTGTGAAAGAATATACTTCAACAATTACTCCAGAAAAAGACGGTAAGTATACGATTACTAACGAACATACACCAGAGAAAATTACTGTGAAAGGTAAGAAGATCTGGGATGATGCTAATAATAAAGACGGTATTCGTCCAGACTCAATTACTGTAGCACTTCTTGCCAACGGTAAAGAAACTGGTAAGACTGTAACTGTTACAAAGGCAACAGCTCTATCAGATAACGAGTGGGCCTTCGAGTTTACAGGCCTTGATCGTTACGCAAATGGTAAACCAATCGAGTACACTGTCAAAGAAGTTGGTACTGTGAATGGGTACACAGCAGAAGAAAAAGGTATGAACGTTACAAATACACACACTCCTGAAAAACCAACACCAGGTAAACCAAATGAACCAGGAAAACCAGGTCCAAAACCTCAACTTCCTAACACTGGTGAAAAAGCATCTAACGCAGCAGTAGTTGCAGGACTTGCTTTGATGGCAGTGACTGGTGGATTGTACTTTGTAAGCCGTAAAAATAAATAATCTCTAAAAGAGAGTTAATTTTCAGTTAGTTCTTAGAAAGTAATTGGAAAGGAAATAGTCCAGAACAATTGTTCTGGACTATTCTTTTATCTTGAAAAATATGGAAGACTTTTCAATCGTTCGAGTAGGGGACGACTAATGAAACTAATGGCAATAATCTTACCAAGATCAGGGAGGATAAAGGGAAGGACGCCAACAGCGAGTGCCTTGTCAAGTGGCATACCAGCAAGGAAGTGGAGGCTGAGAATACCTCCGACAAAGACGAGGGAGTCACCCAAGAGGTTGGCTAGGAAAATGCGAATGTAGCCACTTTTTTGATGGATGAGATAAGATGTAAGTCCAGCATAGACAAGGTCGAACCAAAGATAGCCTGCACTTGGGCCGACTAAAACGTGAAATCCAGCTCCTCCCCCTGCAAAAACAGGTAAACCAATGGCACCCAGCAAGAGATAGAGAGCTACAGATAGAACAGCTTCTCTGGGTCTAAAAACAGTAGCAATCAGACCAATCGCAAAGTTTTGCAAAGTGAAAGGTACAGGACCGATAGGGAGACTGATTTGTGCCAATACGGCGATGAGAGCTGCACCGATAGCAGGGATAGCATATATATGAGCTTTTTTCAAAACTGTTAACCTCTTTTCAAAATTATAGTAACTATTATACTAACTCAGAAAGAAAAGTCAACCTATTTTTGAAATCAAGGTAACAATTTTGTAACGGCCGATTTTACAAGTAAAAAGAGACCTCAAGAGGTCTCTTGCGATAATTAGCGCATGGTTACAAATTCTTCTGAAGCGGTTGGGTGGATAGCTACTGTAGCATCAAAGTCCGCCTTGGTTGCTCCCATCTTGATGGCAACCGCAAATCCTTGAATCATCTCATCCACTCCGTAACCAAGTCCGTGAAGTCCAACAACTTTTTCGTCAGCACCGGCGGTGATGAGTTTGAAGCGAGACTCTTGACGATGGCTTGTAACGGCTGAGTACATAGATGCAAAGCTTGACTTGTAGACTTTGATGTTATCTTGGCCGTATTCTTTGATAGCTTGATCCTCGGTCAAACCGACTGTTCCGATTGCTGGGTGGGAGAAGACAACAGTAGGGATAGTCGTGTAGTCCATCTTGGCATTTGTTTTCCCGTTGAAGAGGCGTTCAGATAAGGTACGTCCTGCCTTGATGGCTACCGGGGTCAGTTCCTTCTCACCAGTAACATCTCCAAGAGCATAGATGCCATCTACAACTGTATTTTGGTATTCATCTACTTGGATAAATCCACGTTGGTTGAGTGTGACGCCAGCCTTTTCTAACTCCAGACCGTCTACATTTGGACGGCGACCGGTAGCCCAGATAACTTGGCTGGCAGTGTGACTAGAACCATCTTCGAAATGAATGGTAATACCTTGCTCTGATTCTTCTAGTTTGGCTGGTACCTTATGTGTGTGTAAAGGTAGACCTGTTTTTTCCATTTCATTGACAAGTCCTTCAACGATGTAGCTGTCAAAACCACGCAAGGGACGATCACGACGGACAAACAAATCCGTTTTTACTCCTAGTGCGTGGAGAACACCTGCTAATTCAACGGCGATATAGCCAGCTCCAAGAATCGCAACGGAGTCAGGAAGTTGCTCCCAAGCAAAGACATCGTCTGAGCTGCCACCGAGTTCAGCTCCAGGAATAGTTGGGATGCTTGGACGAGCGCCAGTCGCAATCACGATATGCTTGGCACGAATCAATTCACCATTAACGCTGACCGTATGAGCATCAACGAAATGAGCACGACCTTCAATCAAATCAACCCCATTGCGCTTGAAACTTCCGTCATAAGATGAGCGAGCACGGTCGATGTAGGCTTCACGGTTTTGACGAAGTTTAGTAAAATCAAATTGAACATCTGAACTTGTAAAACCGTAGTCAGGGCCGTAGTGGTGGAAGTTTTCAGCGATTTGCGCTCCATACCACATGATTTTTTTAGGAACACAGCCGACATTGACGCAGGTTCCACCTAATTTTTTCTCTTCGATAACAGCAGCTTTTGCACCGTGTTCGCCAGCGCGGTTCATAGTGGCAATGCCGCCGCTTCCTCCACCGATGGCGATGATATCATATTCTCTCATAGAAAACTCCTTATAGCTTTGATAGTCATATTCTATCGTTTTTATTTTTTGAATGCAAAAATCTGCTACGATAAAAAAATTATAAAAACGCTTGCCAAATTCAAAAAGATATTGTATTATATATCTAGCACAATAATCCAATAAACGAATACCGAACGAAATAATGATCCTGAATTGTCATTGTTTCCATCTGAACTGTTATTGTTTGGGCTTGGTATTTCTGATATAATGGTTTTTGTAAGGCAAAAGAATAAAGGAGCTTAAAAATGAAAAGAAATAAGAAGGCAAAAAAATGGCAATTATACACAGCGATTGGTGTTGCCAGTGCTATTGTTATCGGTGCTGCGGGGATTTTGATTTTTAGACAACCTTCCCAGTCAGCAGTCAAGGAGGAAACCTCTCATATCGTTACTGCTAAGGAAGGTTCTGTTGCTTCATCGGTCCTCTTGTCAGGTACGGTTACAGCAAAAAATGAACAATACGTTTATTTTGATGCTAGTAAGGGAGATTTAGATGAAATTCTCGTTTCGGTTGGAGACAAGGTCGAAGAAGGGCAAGCTTTGGTCAAATACAGCAGTGCAGATGCTCAAGCTGCCTATGATGCAGCCGATCGTGCAGTTGCAAAGGCAGACCGTCATATCGAGGAGTTAAACAAGGCTCGTGAAAATGCATCAGCTACACCAGCTTCTCCACAGGTTCCAACAGAAGCTGGACTCCCAGAACAAGCGCAAGCAGCGACTTCTTCAGTATCCTCTATCGACTCTCAAATCAGTGATGCCAAGGATAACCGTGCAGATGCTGTGGCTCAGCTCAACAAGGCTCAAGCACAGCTAGATGCCGCAACTGTCCTCAGTACACTAGAAGGGACTGTAGTTGAAGTTAATCGTAATGTTTCCAAATCGCCAACAGGTAATAGCCAAGTGGTAGTACATGTCGTAAGTAATGAAAACTTGCAGGTCAAAGGGGAGTTGTCTGAATACAACCTTGCTAACCTTTCTGTTGGGCAAGAAGTTACCTTTACTTCGAAGGTTTACCAAGATAAGAGCTGGACTGGAAAAATCAGCTATATTTCTGATTATCCTAAAAACAATGGAGAAGCAGCAAATGCAGCCCTTGGAGGAAATACTGGCTCTAAGTACCCTTATACTGTTGATGTGACCAGCGATATCGGTGAGTTGAAACAAGGCTTCTCTGTCAGTGTGGAAGTCAAAAATAAGAGTAAGGCCATCCTTGTTCCTTTGACAAGTGTTGTTACCGAAAATGACAAAAACTATGTCTGGATCGTTGACGACCAGAAAAAAGCGAAGAAGGTAGAAGTTACTTTGGGGAATGCGGACGCAGACAACCAAGAAATTACTTCAGGTGTGACAGACGGAGCCAAGGTCATCAGTAATCCAACATCTTCCTTGGAAGAAGGAAAAGAGGTGAAGGATGATGAAAAAATTAATTAGTCTAAAAAATATCTGCAGGAGTTATCGAAATGGTGAGCAAGAACTACAGGTCCTAAAAAATATTAACTTAGAAGTTCATGAAGGTGAGTTTGTTGCCATTATGGGACCATCTGGTTCTGGTAAGTCTACGTTGATGAATACCATAGGAATGTTGGATACACCAACTAGTGGAGAGTACTATCTTGATGGCCAAGAAGTGGCAGGTCTTGGAGAGAAACAATTGGCCAAGGTCCGTAACCAGCAAATCGGCTTTGTCTTTCAGCAGTTCTTTCTCTTGTCCAAGCTTAATGCTCTTCAAAATGTCGAATTGCCCTTGATTTACGCTGGTGTTTCGGCTTCAAAACGTCGGAAATTGGCTGAGGAATTTCTGGAAAAAGTTGAGCTGGCGGAGCGCAGTCATCATTTGCCTTCCGAGTTATCAGGTGGTCAAAAGCAACGTGTAGCGATTGCGCGTGCCTTGGTAAATAATCCCTCTATCATCCTAGCGGACGAACCCACAGGAGCCTTGGATACCAAGACAGGAAATCAAATCATGCAGCTGTTGGTTGAGTTAAACAAGGAAGGGAAAACCATTATCATGGTCACGCACGAGCCTGAGATTGCTGCTTATGCCAAACGCCAAATTGTCATTCGTGATGGGGTCATCTCATCAGACAGTGCTCTGGTAGAAAAGGAGGAAAACTAGATGCAGAATCTGAAATTTGCCTTTTCATCCATCATGGCCCACAAGATGCGTTCCTTCCTCACCATGATTGGGATTATCATCGGAGTTTCGTCTGTCGTTGTCATCATGGCTCTGGGAGACTCCATGTCTCGTCAGGTCAATAAAAACATGACCAAATCACAGAAGGATATCCATGTCTTTTTCTCACCTATCAAAAGCAAGGACGGCTCCTTTACGCAGAAACAATCCGCTTTGACAGTCAGCGGGAAAGAAGAGGATGTTCATGTTGAACCACCAAAACCACTAGAATCCTGGGTCAAGGAAGCTGCCAAACTCAAAGGAGTAGACAGTTACTATGTCACCAACTCGACCAACGTTACCTTGTCTTATAAGGATAAGAAGGTTGAACGAGCGACTCTGACAGGCGGAAATAGCACCTACATGAACGCAGTTGAAAATGAAATCGTTGCGGGTAGAAGTCTAAGACAGCAAGACTACAAGGAATTTGCCAGTGTGATTTTGTTGGATGAAGAACTAGCCAAGAGTTTGTTTGATAGTCCAGAAGCTGCGGTAAATCAAATCATCTCTGTTAATGAATTTAGTTACCGTGTGATTGGCGTTTATACCAGCAATGAAGCCAAAACTGCTAAAGCCTTTGGGATTGGTGGTCTTCCAATTACGACCAATATTTCTCTCGCAGCCAATTTTAATACTGATGAAATTTCGAACATCGTCTTTCGTGTCAATGATACTAGTCTAACGCAGACCTTGGGTCCGGAGTTGGCTCGAAAACTGACTGAGATTGCTGGTCTTCAGCAAGGGGAGTACCAAGTTGCGGATGCAACCGCTGCCTTCCAAGAAGTACAACAACTCTTTGGTTTTATGACCACCATTATCAGTGCCATCGCAGGAATCTCTCTCTTTGTCGGGGGAACTGGTGTTATGAATATCATGCTGGTTTCGGTGACAGAACGCACACGTGAGATTGGTCTGCGGAAAGCTCTCGGAGCTACTCGGGCTAATATCTTGGTACAGTTTTTGATTGAATCCATGATCCTGACTTTGTTAGGTGGTGTCATTGGTCTTGGGATTGCTGCTGGAATGACCATGTTAGCTGGAGTATTGCTTCAAAACATGATTGCAGGTATTGAAGTTGGGGTTTCCCTCCCAATCGCTCTCTTTAGCTTGGCTGTGTCAGCAAGTGTTGGGATGATTTTCGGAGTCTTGCCAGCCAATAAAGCGTCTAAACTTGATCCGATTGAAGCCCTTCGTTATGAATAAGATATAGAACAGAAAAAAACAAGATGGACAGTTGTCTATCTTGTTTTTGTATGGATTTTCCTATCGAAAATCACTAAAAATATGATATAATGAAGTGTTAGAAAATCAGGTTTCATTTGCCTGGAAAGGAAAAATTATGTCTGAAAAGAATTTTTATATTACAACACCGATTTACTATCCATCTGGTAAACTTCATATCGGTTCTGCCTACACAACCATCGCTTGTGATGTCCTAGCTCGATACAAACGCCTCATGGGCTATGATGTCTTTTATCTGACAGGTCTTGACGAGCATGGTCAGAAAATCCAGCAAAAAGCGGAAGAAGCTGGAATTACACCACAAGCCTATGTTGATGGGATGGCAGTTGGAGTTAAAGAACTCTGGCAATTACTTGATATCTCATATGATAAATTTATCCGTACAACTGATGACTACCATGAAAAAGTAGTGGCGCAAGTTTTTGAACGCTTGCTTGCTCAAGATGACATCTACCTAGGTGAATATTCTGGTTGGTATTCAGTCTCAGATGAGGAATTCTTTACAGAAAGCCAGCTTGCAGAAGTTTTCCGTGATGAAGCTGGAAATGTAACGGGTGGTATTGCCCCATCAGGTCATGAGGTTGAATGGGTTTCTGAAGAGTCTTACTTCCTTCGCCTCAGCAAATACCAAGACCGTTTGGTAGATTTTTTCAAATCTCATCCTGACTTCATCACTCCAGATGGCCGTCTCAATGAAATGCTACGTAACTTCATCGAGCCAGGTTTAGAAGATTTGGCAGTGTCTCGTACAACCTTTACCTGGGGTGTTCCTGTCCCGTCAAATCCAAAACACGTTGTCTACGTTTGGATCGATGCCCTTCTTAACTATGCGACAGCTCTTGGTTACGGTCAAGATGAGCATGGTAACTTTGACAAGTTCTGGAACGGAACAGTCTTCCAAATGGTCGGAAAAGACATCCTTCGTTTCCACTCCATCTACTGGCCAATCCTTCTTATGATGTTGGATGTTAAATTACCTGACCGCTTGATTGCCCATGGTTGGTTTGTCATGAAAGACGGTAAGATGTCTAAGTCTAAAGGGAATGTCGTTTATCCTGAAATGTTAGTAGAACGCTATGGTCTCGATCCACTTCGTTACTATCTCATGCGTAGCCTTCCAGTTGGTTCAGACGGAACCTTCACTCCAGAAGACTATGTAGGTCGTATCAACTATGAATTGGCAAATGACCTAGGAAACCTCCTTAACCGTACGGTTTCCATGATCAATAAGTACTTTGATGGTCAAATCCCTGCCTATGTAGAGGGTGTAACAGAGTTTGATAATGCTCTTGCTGAGGTTGCAGAACAAGCAATCGCAGACTACCATAAACACATGGAAGCAGTTGACTACCCACGTGCTCTTGAAGCAGTCTGGACTCTTATCTCTCGTACCAACAAATACATCGATGAGACAGTCCCATGGGTCTTGGCTAAGGATGAAGCGCTTCGTGATCAATTGGCAAGTGTTATGAGCCACTTGGCAGCCAGCCTTCGCATTGTAGCGCACTTAATTGAGCCATTTATGATGGAAACTAGTCGTGCGGTTTTGACTCAGCTTGGTCTAGCAGAAGTTTCTAGCCTAGAAAACTTGAGTTTGGCAGATTTCCCTGCAGGTGTGACTGTTGTTGCTAAAGGAACACCAATCTTCCCACGTCTGGACATGGAAGAAGAGATTGCCTATATCAAGGAACAAATGGAAGGCAACAAACCAGCAGTCGAAAAAGAATGGAATCCAGATGAAGTTGAACTCAAACTCAACAAGGATGAAATCAAGTTTGAAGACTTTGATAAGGTCGAAATCCGTGTCGCAGAAGTCAAAGAAGTGTCTAAAGTGGAAGGTTCTGACAAGTTGCTCCAATTCCGCCTAGATGCTGGTGATGGTGAAGACCGTCAAATCCTCTCAGGAATTGCCAAATACTATCCAAACGAACAAGAATTGGTCGGCAAGAAAGTCCAAATCGTTGCCAACCTCAAACCACGCAAGATGATGAAGAAATATGTCAGCCAAGGAATGATCCTCTCAGCTGAACATGATGGACAATTAACCCTTCTCACAGTTGATCCAGCTGTACCAAATGGAAGTGTGATTGGATAATAGCAAAAAATCAACGTTAGACACGTTGGTTTTTCTTGTTATGTACGAGATTTTCTAAGAAGTGGTCCATCTCCTTTTGAGACCGGAGGACAATTACTTTATCTGGATAGGTTTCTTGAACCTGCTGATAGCGTTCTTTGGCATTCTTTGTCCGCCCATCCCAGAGAATCCATCGGATAAATTCCCAGTCAAAGCGTTCAGGACAGCCTGCTGCCATACTTTCTCTGACCTTGCCTCGGTATGTGAGATACCGTTTAAAGGCTCGAAAGAGACAAGTCCATGGTGAAAAATTGAGAAAGATGATTTTGTCAGCTTCCAGCATTCTTTCTTCATAGCAACACCAAGAGTAGTTACCATCGATGACCCAAGTTTCATGCTTTGTGAGAAAGTTTTTCATCTCGGTCAACATCCATTCGCGGTCACTGTCTTGCCAACCAGGTTGAAATTGGAGTGTGTCCATATGCAGTTTGGGGATGGAGTAGTGGCTAGATAACCTTTCTGCCAGAGTTGACTTGCCTGATCCAGAATATCCGATGATTGCTATTTTCATTTTCTACCTTTTCTGATTAGAGGACAAAAAAACAGCCTCTATGGACTGTTTCTTATTTAGCAAGTTTAGCTGAAAGACGAGCTTTATCGCGGCTTGCTTTGTTTTTATGAATCAAACCTTTAGTTTCTGCTTTGTCGATAGCTGAGCTAGCAGCACGGAAAAGTTCTTCAGAAGGGTTTGCTTCGAAAGCTTTGATAGCAGTACGCATAGCTGATTTTTGAGCTGAGTTTTTTTCGTTTTGTTTAACGTTCAATTCAGCGCGTTTGATAGCTGATTTAATGTTTGCCAATGTTCTTACCTCCATATTTACTAACTATACCATTATATATGAAAACTTAGGTTTTGACAAGGGGAAATTATTTTTTTAGGTAAATTTCATCGATTTCATGGTTTTTAGTCTTGTGGAGAATGACCTCGGCGCGATTCCTTGTCGGTTCGATATAGTTTTGTAGATTTGTGAGATTAATACTGGTCCAAACCTGATGTGCAAAGGCTTCAACTTCTCCAATTGGCATTTGCGTAAAGCGGTGGTAGTAGCTGTTGGGATCATTTTGGGCAAAGCTGAGGAGTTTTAAGAAACGATCCAGATACCAACTTTCAATGTCCTCAACTGCTGCATCCACATAGATGGAGAAATCAAAGAAATCAGTGATGTAAAGGCGCTCATTTTGAGGGTTTTGAAAGACATTGATGCCCTCGACAATGACAAAATCAGCAGCTTTGACACGTTGCTTCTCTCCAGGAACAATGTCATACACTTCATGAGAATAGACAGGAATATCGACATCTTGCCCATTCTTTAGGCGGTCAAGAAAATTCAGCAAGGTTTCCATATCATAACTTTCAGGAAAACCTTTGCGATTTAAGATATCTTGGTCTATCAAGGTTTGATTGGGATAGAGAAAACCGTCAGTTGTCACCAATTCTACAGTAGCATCTGGGAGAGTGCGTGATAGTAGAATCTGAATCAAGCGACTAGTAGTAGATTTCCCCACAGCAACGCTTCCAGAAACCCCAATGATAAAAGGCTGAGATTTGCTTTCACGTTGGAGAAAAATTCCTTTTGAAAAAGCCAAATCATCCTTGGTGCGCTTGTAAATATGGATAAGATGAACTAGGGGAAGATAGACATCTGTTACGTCCTGTAGACTAATCTGGTCATTGAAACTCTTGATGGATTCTAACTCTTCCTCTGTCAAAGGGGGGGTAGTTTTGCGATGCAATGATTGCCAAGTCTGGCGGCTGATTTTTTCAAAATGTAAAAATTCGTTGGTCATTTGTTTTCCCCTAGATATTTTGTTTATCATACCATAAAAAGCTAAAAAAATAAAGCGGTTTCTTGATGGTAGTAAGTCAATATCGTATAATAGAGGTAGATGGAGGTTGAATAATTTAATGATGAGATAGGGAATGGTTTCTGAAGACTTATCAGTTATTAAAAGTGAGCTTTTTGGTTCACAATTTATTGGAGGTGTGTCATGAAAATCTTAAAACGTTATATATTGGAACTCTGTTTTATTTTAAGTTTTGCACTACCTTTTATAAGGGGTGCGAATGCGGATAATGGTAGACGCTTTGTGGAAATCTATTACGGTTTTACTTTTTTGATGGAACATGCCATTGTAACAGTTGTCTTTATCTGTTCGCTCTTGATTGCCTGGCTAGTAAAAAAGCAGTGGACGAAATGGCTTGCTGCTGGTAGTTATCTATTTTTGATTTTGTGGATTGCTACAGAAGGATATCTATTCCGTATGTCACTAGAAGATTTGATACGACTTTGGACAAGTTTGGAAATCTTGACACAAACTTATCAGTTGGGTTTTTATCTAAACATCATATTGGGAATCTTGTTGATAATAAAGTATTTTAAGGTTAAGAAATAGTAATAAAAATGCGCTTGATTACAGGCGATCTGTTTTTCCTGACTATGATAATTTGTAGTTCCCGATAGATTGTAATGTATTTCTAATAATTGAAAGAGATTGAAGAAAAGGTTTTTTGACTAGGATTCTTCAGTCTTTTTCATTTGATCATCACTTTGTAAACGATTTACAATTCAAGCTAAATTATGGTAAAATAGTTTTATGAGTAAAATGTATTATGCAGAAAATCCTGATGCTGCACACGACATTCATGAGTTGAGAGTGGAGTTGTTGGGAAAAAACATGACCTTTTTGACGGATGCGGGTGTTTTTAGCAAGAAAATGGTTGACTTTGGGAGTCAGCTCTTGCTCAAGTGTCTAGAGGTAAATGAAGGAGAGACGGTCCTTGATGTAGGTTGTGGTTATGGGCCATTGGGTTTGTCGTTAGCCAAGGCTTATGGAGCTCAGGTAACCATGGTCGATATCAATAATCGCGCTCTAGACTTAGCGCGTCAAAATGCTGAGCGTAATAAAGTAGAAGCAACGATTTTCCAATCCAATATCTATGAACATGTTGAAGGAAAGTTTGACCATGTTATTTCCAATCCGCCGATTCGAGCGGGCAAGCAAGTTGTTCATGAGATTATCGAAAAGAGCAGAGATTTCTTGAAAGACGGAGGAGATTTAACCATCGTCATTCAGAAAAAACAAGGAGCTCCAAGTGCTAGAAATAAGATGGAAGACGTTTTTGGAAATTGTGAAATCGTAAAGAAAGATAAGGGATACTATATCCTTAGAAGTGTGAAAGAATGAGAGCAGTTGATTTAATCCAAAAGAAACGAGATGGTCAAGAACTGACTTCAAATGAAATCAAATGGCTGGTAGAAGGCTATGTGGCTGGAACTGTTCCAGACTATCAGATGTCTGCTTTTGCTATGGCTGTTTATTTTAAAGGAATGACCACACGTGAGATTTCTGACCTGACGATGAATATGGTCAAGACAGGTCAGGAGTTTGATTTGTCAGCTATTGAGGGGGTTAAGGTTGACAAGCATTCGACTGGTGGTGTAGGTGATAAGGTGACCTTGATTTTGGCTCCCCTTGTTGCAAGTTTCGGAGTGCCCGTTGCTAAAATGAGTGGTCGTGGTCTTGGCCATACTGGTGGGACGATTGATAAATTGGAGTCCATTAAGGGCTATCAAGTCGAACGAAGTCAAGAAGATTTCATTCGTCAGGTACAGGACATTGGTGTATCTGTCATTGGGCAGTCAGATCAGCTGGTTAAAGCAGACAAACTTCTCTATGCCCTCCGAGATGTGACAGCAACTGTAGACACGATTCCTTTGATTGCGAGTTCGGTGATGAGCAAGAAAATTGCTGCAGGAGCGGATGCCATTTTGCTAGACGTAACGGTCGGTGAGGGTGCCTTCATGAAGACGGTTGATGAGGCGCGCGAATTGGCTCAAACCATGGTGGATCTTGGTAAGGCAGTTGGTCGAAAGACGGTAGCAGTCATTACCGATATGAGCCAACCCTTGGGAAGAGCCATTGGCAATCGTCTCGAAATCCTTGAGGCAATCGAGATTCTCCAAGGAAATGGCCGAGAAGATATTAGTCACTTTATCTGCGAGCTAGCTCAGATTATGCTTGGCTTGGCTGATGTTGAAAAAACGATTGAGGAAATCCGTCAACACCTGGAAAATGGCCAAGCACTGGCTAAGTTTGAAGAAATGGTAGCAGCACAAGGCGGTGATTTAGAAGATCTCTATCGCCCCGTCAAAGTTGCCCATGTGGTGGAAATTCCAGCTCAAGATACGGGTGTTATTTCAGCTCTTCCTGCAATGGAATTTGGCCTCTATGCCATGAGACTAGGAGCTGGTCGTGCAGTCAAGTCTGATGACTTGGACTATGAAACAGGGATTGTTTTTGAGAAGAAGGTTGGAGACTCCGTTCAAAAAGGGGAAATTGTTGCAAAAGTTTATACAAATGGAAAAATTTCTTCTGAACTAGTTACAGAATTTCAAAAATATGTTAAAATAAATGATGGAGTGCAAAGTTTACGAGAAATTATAGAAATTATCTCATAAAACCAGGGAGAATCCGAATATGAAGTTAAATAAATATATTGATCATACGCTTTTAAAGCAAGATGCAAGTCAAGAACAAATTGATCGTTTGCTATCTGAAGCGCGTGAGTATGACTTTGCCAGCGTTTGTGTTAATCCCACATGGGTGAAACATGCGAAAACAGGGCTTGAAGGCTCAGATGTAAAAGTTTGTACAGTAGTAGGTTTTCCTTTGGGAGCAACAACTTCAGCTGTGAAAGCTTTTGAAACAAAAGAAGCTGTTCAAAACGGTGCGGATGAGATTGATATGGTTATCAATGTTGGTGCTCTCAAATCAGGAAATCTGGATTTGGTTGAATCGGACATCCGTGCTGTCGTAGAAGCAAGTGGTGACAAGTTGGTTAAGGTCATTATTGAAGCTTGCTTGTTGACAGACGATGAAAAGGTTGTGGCTTGCCAATTATCCCAGAAAGCAGGCGCTGACTTTGTCAAAACATCAACTGGATTTTCAACTGGTGGTGCCACTATAGAGGATGTTCAGTTGATGCGTAAAACAGTCGGGTCAGATATGGGAGTTAAGGCGGCTGGTGGAGCTCGTTCATATGCAGATGCTGTCGCTTTTGTGGAAGCAGGCGCTACCCGTATCGGAACATCTGCTGGTGTAGCAATCTTAAAAGGAGAATTGGCAGATGGCGACTACTGAGTTGATTGAACTAGCAATTGAAACCAGCAAACAAGCCTATGTCCCCTATTCTCACTTTCCCATCGGAGCTGTCTTAGTAGCCAAGGATGGTAGTATTTATACGGGTGTGAACATCGAGAATGCTAGCTATCCTTTGACTAATTGTGGAGAACGTACTGCTATTTTTAAAGCAGTTTCGGAGGGGCAACGGGAGTTTTCAGAGTTGATTGTCTACGGACAAACTGAAAAACCCATCTCGCCATGTGGTGCTTGTCGCCAGGTCATGGTTGAATTTTTTGAACAAGATCTAAAAGTGACCTTAGTCGCTAAAGATCAATCGACGGTCGAGATGACGGTCGGGGAGTTACTTCCATACTCATTTACAGACTTAAATTAGTCTGAGTCACTCTCTGAGTGATGCGGTCCTTGTGGCCAACCAATCCATACTTGCAACATCGTTGCACATCTTATTTAGGAGGTTCAGTAATGAACAAGAAACAATGGCTAGGCCTTGGTCTAGTTGCAGTAGCAGCAGTTGGACTTGCTGCATGTGGTAACCGCTCTTCTCGTAACGCCGCTTCATCTTCATCAGAAATGAAGACCAAAGCAGCAATCGTAACAGATACTGGTGGTGTTGATGATAAATCATTTAACCAATCAGCTTGGGAAGGTTTGCAAGACTGGGGTAAAGAACACAATCTTTCTAAAGATAAAGGTTACACTTACTTCCAATCAACAAGCGAAGCAGACTATGCTAACAACTTGCAACAAGCGGCTGGAAGTTACAACCTGATCTTCGGTGTTGGTTTTGCTCTTCACAATGCAGTTGAGGAAGCAGCAAAAGACCACTCTGACCTAAACTATGTCTTGATTGATGATGTGATTGAAGGTCAAAAGAATGTTGCGAGCGTAAGATTTGCGGATAACGAAGCAGCTTACCTTGCTGGTGTTGCAGCAGCGAAAACTACGAAAACAAAACAAGTTGGTTTTGTAGGTGGTATCGAATCTGAAGTTATTTCACGTTTTGCAGCTGGATTCAAAGCTGGAGTTGAATCAGTAGACCCATCTATCAAAGTTCAAGTTGACTACGCTGGTTCATTTGGTGATGCTGCCAAAGGTAAAACAATTGCAGCAGCTCAATATGCTGCCGGTGCAGACGTTGTCTACCAAGCAGCTGGTGGTACAGGTGCTGGTGTCTTTGCTGAAGCAAAATCATTGAACGAAAACAAAAATGAAAACGAAAAAGTTTGGGTTATCGGTGTAGACCGTGACCAAGCAGCAGAAGGTAAATACACTTCTAAAGATGGTAAAGAATCTAACTTCGTTCTTGTATCTACATTGAAACAAGTCGGTACAACTGTAAAAGATATTGCCAACAAAACAGAAAAAGGTGAATTCCCTGGTGGACAAGTGATTGTTTACTCATTGAAAGATAAAGGGGTTGAGCTAGCAGTAACAAACCTTTCAGAAGAAGGTAAAAAAGCTGTTGAAGATGCAAAAGCTAAAATCCTTGACGGAAGCGTAAAAGTTCCTGAAAAATAATGGATAAAAGTCATTTCTTAGGAAGCGGCCATCGGTCGCTTCTTTAAGAATTGAGGCAATTTTTGTCTCAATAGAGCTTGTTAATGTGATTAGCAGGTTTTATTGAAATAAAATAAACCTCTGAAAGGAAGAGCATATGGCACACGAAAATGTCATTGAGATGCGGGATATTACCAAGGTGTTTGGTGAATTTGTAGCAAACGACAAAATCAACTTGCAACTGCGAAAAGGTGAAATCCATGCACTTTTAGGAGAAAATGGAGCGGGTAAATCCACTCTGATGAATATGCTGGCAGGACTTCTTGAACCAACGAGTGGTGAAATTGTGGTGAATGGTCAGGTTGTAAAACTAGACTCACCATCTAAAGCCGCTGGTCTTGGAATTGGGATGGTTCACCAACATTTCATGTTGGTTGAGGCTTTTACAGTAGCTGAGAATATCATTTTAGGGAGTGAAATCACTAAAAATGGTGTTCTAGACATAGCTGGTGCTACTAAAGAAATCAAGGCTCTTTCTGAACGTTATGGTTTGGCAGTGGATCCTGCTGCTAAGGTGGCGGATATTTCCGTTGGTGCCCAACAACGTGTAGAGATCTTGAAAACACTCTATCGTGGTGCTGATATCCTTATCTTTGACGAACCGACAGCCGTATTGACTCCTTCAGAGATCGATGAGTTGATGGCAATCATGAAAAACCTTGTCAAAGAAGGGAAGTCTATCATTTTGATTACCCATAAACTGGATGAGATTCGTGCGGTATCCAATCGAGTGACGGTTATTCGTCGCGGGAAATCAATCCAGACAGTTGAAATCGCAGGAGCATCCAATGCGGACTTGGCAGAAATGATGGTTGGACGCTCAGTTTCCTTTAAAACGGAAAAACAGGCACCACAACCCAAAGAAGTGGTCTTGTCTATCAAAGACTTGGTTGTCAATGAAAACCGCGGTGTACCAGCTGTGAAGAATCTTTCTTTGGATGTTCGTGCTGGTGAAATTGTTGGTATTGCAGGTATTGATGGCAATGGTCAGTCTGAACTCATTCAAGCCATTACTGGTCTTCGTAAGGTTGAGTCAGGTAGCGTTGAATTAAAAGGCAAATCAATCGTGGGGATGCATCCTCGACAAATTACAGAACTAAGCGTGGGGCACGTTCCTGAGGATCGTCACCGTGATGGCTTGATTTTGGAGATGATGATTTCAGAAAATATCGCTCTTCAAACCTACTACAAAGAACCACTCAGCAAAAATGGCATCTTGAACTATGCCAATATCACTTCAAATGCCAAGAAATTGATGGAAGAATTTGACGTCCGTGCGGCAAGCGAATTTGTTCCAGCGGCAGCTCTTTCAGGAGGAAATCAACAAAAAGCGATTATCGCTCGTGAGATTGATCGTGATCCTGATCTCCTTATCGTCAGCCAGCCAACTCGTGGTTTGGATGTCGGTGCCATTGAATATATCCACAAACGTTTGATTGAAGAGCGTGATAACGGTAAGGCTGTCCTTGTTGTCAGCTTTGAATTGGATGAGATTTTAAATGTCTCAGACCGAATTGCTGTTATTCACGATGGTAAGATTCAAGGTATTGTATCGCCAGAAACAACTAACAAACAAGAACTTGGTGTCTTGATGGCAGGTGGAAACTTGGGAAAGGAGAAGAGTGATGTCTAAAAAATTACAACAAATTTCGGTTCCCTTGATTTCCGTATTCTTAGGAATCTTGCTCGGAGCCATTGTCATGTGGATCTTCGGATATGATGCTATCTGGGGCTATGAGGAGTTGTTCTATACAGCTTTTGGTAGCCTCCGTGGAATTGGAGAAATTTTCCGTGCCATGGGTCCTCTTGTCTTGATAGGTCTTGGTTTCGCAGTTGCCAGTCGAGCAGGTTTCTTTAACGTTGGACTTCCTGGTCAGGCTCTTGCGGGTTGGATCCTCAGTGGTTGGTTTGCCTTGTCAAATCCAGATATGCCTCGTCTCGTTTTGATTCCATTAACAGTGATCATTGCTTTGATCGCAGGTGGAATTGTTGGTGCGATTCCAGGTATCCTCAGAGCCTATCTCGGTACGTCAGAGGTTATCGTGACCATCATGATGAACTACATTGTATTGTATGTGGGAAATGCCTTTATTCATGCCTTTCCGAAAGATATTATGCAAAGTACAGACTCAACGATTCGTGTTAGTGCCAATGCTACTTACCAGACACCATGGTTATCAGAGTTGACTGGAAATTCCCGTATGAATATTGGAATCTTCTTTGCAATCATTGCTGTAGCTGTGATTTGGTTCTTGCTCAAGAAAATGACTCTCGGTTTTGAAATTCGTGCAGTTGGTCTTAATCCCCATGCTTCAGAGTACGCTGGTATTTCAGCAAAACGTACAATCATTCTATCAATGATTATCTCTGGTGCCTTGGCTGGTCTTGGTGGGGCGGTAGAAGGTCTTGGAACCTTCCAAAACGTTTACGTTCAGGGATCATCATTAGCTATCGGATTTAACGGGATGGCAGTTAGTTTGCTTGCTGGAAATTCACCAATTGGAATTCTCTTTGCAGCTTTCTTATTTGGAGTTTTGCAAGTAGGAGCACCGGGTATGAACGCAGCGCAAGTTCCGTCTGAGCTTGTTAGCATTGTAACAGCGTCTATTATCTTCTTTGTCAGCGTTCACTACATTATCGAACGCTTTGTCAAACCTAAAAAACAAGTTAAAGGAGGTAAGTAAGGATGTCTATTACAACATTACTCACCCTCTTGGTCTCTTCTATGCTGATTTACTCAGCACCACTTATTTTTACGAGTATTGGAGGAGTCTTCTCTGAACGTGGTGGTGTCGTTAACGTCGGTCTTGAAGGAATTATGGTTATGGGAGCCTTTTCTGGGGTTGTCTTTAACCTTGAGTTTGCAGAACAACTTGGAGCGGCGACTCCTTGGATTTCCTTGTTAGTTGCTGGTATCGTGGGAGCTATTTTCTCCCTCATCCATGCCGTCGCTACAGTTCATTTCCGTGCAGACCATGTTGTCAGTGGTACAGTATTGAACTTGATGGCTCCTGCCCTAGCGGTTTTCTTGGTTAAAGTTCTTTATAACAAAGGACAAACGGATAACTTAAGCCAGACTTTTGGACGTTTTGATTTCCCAGTTTTGGCTGATATCCCTGTGATTGGAGATATCTTCTTCAAGTCAACCAGTCTACTAGGTTATATCGCGATTGCCTTCTCTTTCCTTGCTTGGTTTATCCTCTTCAAGACCCGCTTTGGTCTTCGCCTTCGCTCTGTTGGTGAACACCCTCAGGCAGCGGATACCTTGGGGATCAATGTCTACAAAATGAGATATCTTGGGGTTGTTATTTCAGGTTTCCTTGGTGGAATTGGGGGAGCGATTTATGCTCAATCCATTTCTGTCAACTTCTCAGTAACGACTATTGTCGGTCCTGGTTTTATCGCCCTTGCTGCGATGATCTTTGGTAAATGGAACCCAATCGGTGCTATGCTTTCTAGTCTCTTTTTTGGACTTTCACAAAGTTTGGCAGTTATTGGTTCTCAATTACCTTTCCTACAAGGAGTGCCAGCGGTTTACCTTCAAATCGCCCCTTATGTCTTGACCATCCTTGTCTTAGCAGCCTTCTTTGGAAAAGCAGTTGCGCCTAAGGCAGACGGTATCAACTACATCAAGTCAAAATAAGCATACAAAAAAACGTCAGTTCAAACTGGCGTTTTATTTGTTAGGATTTTGATGGGTTAGGTTCAATCCCCAAGGGACAAGATTTTCAGTTTTATTTTTGATGCGTGCGATATTATCCTTGTGACGAATGATAATCAAGCTAGCAAGTGCTAGGATAATCAGAATGAAGAGGGGGTCATAGCTGCTCAGGATAAATCCAAATAGTGGAAATAGGAGAACTCCGATAACGGCTGCGATAGAAGCAGTAACGCTAGACAGTGAAATCATACTACCTAGATAGAGGCTTCCAAAGAATACGATTGCTAGATAGAGACAGAATACAGGCGCAAATCCGAAAACAACTCCAGCGCTAGTTGCGACAGCCTTGCCCCCTTTAAACCCTGCAAAGATAGGGAAAGTATGTCCAATCACAGCCAAAAGTCCAAATACAAGAGGTGATACACCTTGAAGGTGGAAAAGAATAGGAAGGAGAGTGGCCAAGGTTCCTTTAAAGAAGTCAATCACAAAGGTTGCCATACCCGCTTTCTTACCTAAAATTCGGAAAGTATTGGTTGTTCCGGTGTTTCCAGAACCATGTTCACGCAGATTTGTTTGAAAGAAAGCTTGTCCAATCCATAGACCAGACGGAATCGAACCTAGCAAATAAGCTAGAATTAATAATACAAATGTCATCATAGACCTATTATACCATGAAATGCTGTGGAAAGTCAGAGAATATCCTGTGAAATTGTGACAGCTGAAAGGGAAAAGCTTTGCAAAATCGCTAGAAAACCTGTAAAATAGAAAAGATGAACAAATAGGAGGTTCCTTGTGTCAAAAAAGGAAATCAATATTAATAACTACAATGATGACGCCATTCAGGTGCTAGAAGGGTTGGATGCGGTCCGTAAACGTCCAGGGATGTATATTGGATCGACCGACGGTGCTGGTCTCCATCATCTAGTCTGGGAAATCGTGGACAATGCAGTAGATGAAGCCTTGTCTGGATTTGGTGATCGCATTGATGTGACGATTAATAAAGACGGAAGTCTAACGGTTCAAGACCATGGTCGAGGGATGCCGACTGGGATGCACGCCATGGGAATTCCAACTGTTGAAGTTATCTTTACCATTCTCCACGCTGGAGGAAAATTCGGTCAAGGTGGTTATAAGACATCTGGTGGTCTCCACGGGGTGGGGTCCTCAGTCGTTAATGCCCTATCAAGCTGGTTAGAAGTTGAAATTACTCGTGACGGTACAGTCTACAAGCAACGTTTTGAAAATGGCGGAAAACCTGTTACAACCTTGAAGAAAATTGGTACAGCACCCAAGTCTAAGACAGGTACCAAGGTTACCTTCATGCCTGACGCGACGATCTTTTCTACAACTGATTTCAAGTACAATACCATTTCAGAACGACTCAATGAGTCAGCCTTTCTCTTAAAAAATGTTACCTTGTCTTTGACAGATAAGCGAACAGATGAAGCAATCGAATTTCATTATGAGAACGGGGTACAAGACTTTGTTTCTTACCTCAATGAAGACAAGGAAACCTTGACGCCAGTCCTATACTTTGAAGGCGAAGACAATGGTTTCCAAGTGGAAGTCGCCCTCCAGTACAATGATGGTTTTTCAGATAATATTCTATCCTTTGTCAATAACGTTCGTACGAAAGATGGTGGAACGCATGAGACAGGACTTAAGTCTGCCATTACCAAGGTTATGAATGACTATGCACGTAAGACGGGTCTTCTCAAAGAAAAGGATAAAAACCTTGAAGGTTCAGATTATCGCGAGGGACTAGCAGCTGTTCTTTCTATTCTAGTTCCGGAAGAACACCTCCAGTTTGAAGGTCAGACCAAGGATAAACTAGGGAGTCCTCTGGCTCGTCCAGTTGTGGATGGGATTGTGGCTGATAAGTTGACCTTCTTTCTTATGGAAAATGGTGAACTGGCTTCCAATCTCATCCGCAAGGCTATTAAGGCACGTGATGCCCGTGAAGCAGCACGTAAGGCGCGTGATGAGAGCCGAAATGGCAAGAAGAATAAGAAAGACAAGGGCTTGCTTTCTGGTAAATTAACCCCAGCTCAGTCTAAAAATCCAGCTAAGAATGAACTCTATCTAGTCGAGGGTGACTCTGCCGGTGGTTCTGCCAAACAAGGTCGTGACCGCAAGTTCCAGGCTATCTTACCTCTTCGTGGTAAGGTGATTAATACAGCCAAGGCTAAGATGGCGGATATCCTCAAAAATGAAGAAATTAATACCATGATTTATACCATTGGTGCGGGTGTGGGTGCAGACTTCTCCATTGAAGATGCCAACTATGACAAGATCATTATCATGACCGATGCGGACACCGATGGTGCCCATATCCAGACCTTGCTCTTGACATTTTTCTATCGTTACATGCGTCCGCTAGTTGAGGCAGGCCATGTCTATATTGCCCTTCCGCCTCTTTACAAGATGTCCAAAGGCAAAGGCAAGAAAGAAGAAGTAGCTTATGCTTGGACAGACGGAGAACTAGAAGAACTCCGCAAGCAGTTTGGTAAAGGCGCAACACTCCAACGATATAAAGGTCTTGGTGAGATGAACGCGGACCAACTCTGGGAAACAACCATGAATCCAGAAACTCGAACCCTCATTCGTGTCACCATCGAAGACTTAGCACGCGCAGAACGTCGTGTCAATGTCCTCATGGGAGACAAGGTCGAACCACGCCGTAAATGGATTGAGGATAATGTTAAATTTACGCTGGAAGAGAGTGGGGAGATGGTGTTTTGAAAGGATGATAAAGAAAATATGGGCTATAATATTTATACAAATCAAGAATTTAAAAAATTGGCTAATGATGGACAAATTAATATCATGGCTTTCTTTGGAAATGGTGTAGATATTCAGTTAATGGAATATCTTGAATCTCCATATCGGACTTCTTATCAAAATTTCTATAATTATCTTTGCTATAAGAATTTTGACAAAGATAATATGATCTTTCAAAAAATGACTGAGGATAAGAAAGATAATGAAAGAGATCCCAATATCAAGCAAAATTGGAGTGACTTTGAGAATAGCTTAATTGAGATTTTTAATCAACCTGGCTGGCTGAAAATAGAGAAATTGACTAAAGATTTCACTCAATTTCAAATCGAGTTCTCAAATTTTTTAAATGAAATAATTACTCCTAATATGCTTGCTAGGTTAGGGAATGATAGCACAGAAAAAGGAATTGCTCTTAATTCTTTTACCCGTTTTTTAGGTGATTTAGATTTTATAAATTTCAATAAATTGTCTTTTCCTCGTAAAAGCAAACTTTATTCTTTATTTAACTGGGAAATTTTAAATTTCAACTATACTTCGATGTTGGATAATATCTTATTGCTAGATAAAGGACAATTTGATCCGCATCCCCATAAGTTTGCAGATAGGCAGATTCTATTTTATCCAAATCCTAAAGATAGAGCAAATAAGTTAGAAGAGTTTATTGATTGTAAAAATGGAGAATTGATAGAAGGTTATGTTCCTAATCCACATCTAAATAAAGACACTAAATACTCCAGTTATTTAATGATCAATATCACCCATCCTCATGGTTATCAGAATGTTCCGAAATCAATGTTATTTGGATTTGACAATAAGGAACAAATAACAAATGAAAATAAAAGATCTTTAGCAAAGAATTTTTTAAAGCCCTATTGGGCTCAGAATGATAGAAAATATAAATCATATTTCAATAATACTGATTTGTTTATACTATACGGTTTATCACTCGGTGATAGTGACTTTTGGTGGTGGAATAATATTCTTAACTCACTTTTGGAGACAGATTCTGAATTGATTATTTATAATTACAATAGCAATAATGAATCTGATAGTGACACAATTAATAGATTTATTAATGTGGCAACCAACGAGAAACTGGATGATGAGAAACTAGATAAGCTTTATAAGAAAATTGCTATAGTTCAGTATAATTCTGAAACAAAGCTAAATGCGTTCAAATTGGATTATTTGGATTGAATCTATGCTTTTCCAGATAAGAAGCAGTATGCTGATCTCCGTGATCATCTCAACGCTATCCGTAGTCGCTGTAAAAAATTAACACCAAAGAAAAGCAAGCAAGAAGCAGTAGGTGAGGAAAAGTAGCTTTCTTCTGAAGAAGTCTCTCACAGATAGACGAGTTTTTGCAACATAAGGCGAAGTTTTGAAGTTCTAAAAAGAATAGAAATGGGAACAAACATGGTATTGGAAAATAAACTAGGCATTACAAACTCAGCCCAGTTGGCAGATGCAGAAGAAAAACTGACAAAAAATAAGCCGCCCTTCTTTTTCAGACAGGAGCTTTGTTTAAGATGGAAGTTGGTACTTTTGCAGGGCTGTCTGCTATTCACCGTTATCTCTTTTCCAGCATCTATGATTTCGCTGGAAAGATCCGTGATGTCAATAGTGCAAAGGATAACTTTCAATTTGCCCCCGTATTTTTTTAGAACAATCCTTACAGTATATTGATAAACTTCCTCATGACAATTTTGATCAAGTGGTTGATAAGTGTGCGGATATGAATATTGCCCATCCTTTCCGTAAGGGGAATGGGCGCGCCATGCGGATTTGGCTAGATTGTATGCTTCGTGAGAAGCTGGGTAAAGTGGTAGATTGGAACGCCATTGATAAGGATGAATACCTGAATGCCATGAAGCGTAGTGCAGTGTCGACTGGAGAACTCAAGTATCTCCTCTTGAATAATCAAACTGAAGACCTCACTCAGGCCTGTTTCTTTAAGGGTGTGGATGCTTCATATTATTACGAAGGACACAGACTTTACCAGACAAGGGAGTTATGAAGTTCAAGTAAAGGTGACGATCATCTTTTGTATGTAAACAATCGCTAAAACTATTGGAGGTGCGGTATTGATTACGTTATTAATGTTGCCTTTTTTCCTTGTTCTCCTAGCCATTTTTGGAATTATATATGATTTAATTACTAATAAAGGTAGAAAAGAGTGTGCTCGCACAGTATCCTTGTTTATATTGAACATCCTCACTATTGCTATCTGTCTATTAGATCTACCAATGGAAAGTAAACCATACTCAGGAATAGGGTTTATCTTATTTTATGCACTTGCTTTCACTCCTTTGATGATTGTTTTCTCACTATATACCCTCTATAGAATTGGAAAACATTATAGGTATTTTAAGAGTAAGTTTGCTATAACACTTTTATTCAATGCTATTTTGCTTTTCCTTCTTTCATTAGTAAATACTTTTGTATTATGGAGAAGCTTTAAAATATATCATAGAAACGATATGAATTTGTTATATTTTATTTTAATCGTTTTGGGGATTTGTTCAACTATCCAATTGATAGTAGGCGAACTTGAGAAGAAAAGAATACGAGACATCCAAAAACAAGAGGAGCTAGATAGTTATGAAAAATAACTCTATAAAAGATATGTGTAGACAACATAGAAGTGAAGCGCAAATGCAGAGGAGTTGTGAGGTAAGAAAGTTTGCAGAGGAGTGTTTAGATGACTATTCTTGAAACAGACCGTCTCATTATACGGGACTTGCAAGAATCTGATTTGCCGACTTTGATCGCTATGAATCAGGATCCGGAGGTCATGCAGTATTTCCCAAAGCCGTATAGTCAAGCGGAGTCCTTGCGGCTTTATCAGGGCATTCAAGATGAAGTTAAGGCTTATGGATACAGTCTTTGGGCTGTTGAAGAAAAGGATAGTCAGGAGTTTGTCGGCTTGGTAGGTCTGCACCATTCGGATTTACGGATTTTTGCTGGAAAAGAAGTTGTAGAAATCGGCTGGCGTCTGCGAAAAGAGTTTTGGAATCGTGGTTATGCGACGGAGGCTGCCCAAGCCTGTCTAGACTTCGCTTTCCAGCAAGCTGGCTTATCAGAAGTTTACTCTTTTACATCCTTACTCAATCAACTTTCGCAAAAAGTCATGCAAAAACTGAGCATGGAATTTGTCAAAGAATTTAATAATGAAAAAGTTCCAGCAGACAGTCCGCTTTATAGACATGTCCTCTATAGAATCAAGAGTTTCCACTAAAAAGGCAGGTATTCCCATGAGAACTGAAACCGAGATGTTTGATGTGATTTTGCAAACCGCAAAAGTGCTACAGGTTGATGCAGTCGCCATGTCTGGTTCACGGACAAATCCAAAAGCACCAAAAGACGAGTTTCAAGACTATGATGTTGTTTATGTCGTGGACGACTTAGATAATCTGACGAGTGACCTTTCTTGGTTAGACCAGTTTGGCACTCGTATCATTGAGCAGCATAATGTCCTAGGCAACCGTCGACTTTATCTGATGCTATTTGAAGATAGAAATCGGATTGATTTGACCCTCTGTCCTACTGAGTATATTCAAGAGTGGGTGAATAGTGAAGCAGGGTTCACCGTTTTAGAAGATAAGAAGGGTTTATTTGAACCCTACTTTCCAAGTCCTCAACGTTTTTGGACAAGCCCAGCTAGTGCGATTGATTTTGAAAAAGCTTGTAATGAATTTTGGTGGGTGTCAGCCTACGTGGTTAAAGGGATTTGTCGCAAGCAAGCCATCTATGCTACTGACCATCTCTACGGGATTTGTCAGCAAGAGTTGTTAAAAGTCTTTGCTTGGCAGGTCGCAAGTGATAGGGGAGAGGTCGATATTGGCAAGAACTACAAGTATCTTTTTCAGTATTTACCTGCAGAGAAGGAGAAGGAATTCTCAAATCTGCTTGATTTTTCAAGTGTAGAGAAACTTACTCAGTCATTGTTTGCTACGATGCAACTTTTCCACAGAGAAGCTCAAATCCTTGCTCAAAAGATAGGCTTTGCCTATGATAAGGAAGTGGCGAAGAAGATGATTAAGTATGCTGAGGAGAGGTTGAACTAGTATGTTAGATTATGTATTTGCTACATTTTTTATGGGATTCCCAGGAGTACAAATTTTAGTATTGGTGTCCTCTATATTTCTAGCTATCAAAAGAAATAAGTTACATAAAAGGGTGTATGGATTATTTTTCCCGATTATTATAACGATGTGTAATATTTGGCTTATTTCAATAGATCGTACAGAGCTTTTTGATGATGCTTTAAGATTTTCTTTCTTTCTAATTTCTTTTTGTTTACCTATGCTTATTTCTTCCACACTCTATCACTCAATACGCTTATATTATTTATACAAATCAATCAAGTGGAGAGTCTCCCTATAAGTTTCTGTTATTTATTCGGTTTAATTTTTCATTATCTTAATACAATGCATTGGGAGGAGCTATTTCGAGGGCAAAAGTTTATGTTTAATATCTTGCTGATATCAACTGCTATAGTTTCTTATTTACCTTGTCAATATTTGTACACACTTCAAAGAAGAAAGAATAATCCATAGGAAATAGTTGCCTTTGCTTAATCTAAATAAGTGTTTGTGAATGACTTAAATAGTATCTAAAAATATTTTTCTTAATACCAATTTTAATGTAAAAACCACTCTACATTCTTTGAAAGGAGTTGAACACGCCCTAAATGCTGTGTGAAAAAGATAAATTCTCTTGTGAGCATCGCTCACTGCAATAATTTCCTATTTTCACTTTGCATTTTACGGGCTTAGTATCCTATGTCTAACATTCAAAACATGTCCCTTGAGGACATCATGGGAGAGCGCTTTGGTCGCTACTCCAAGTATATCATTCAAGACCGGGCTTTGCCAGACATTCGGGATGGATTGAAGCCGGTTCAGCGCCGTATTCTTTATTCGATGAATAAAGATGGCAATACTTTTGACAAGAGCTACCGTAAATCGGCCAAGTCAGTCGGTAACATCATGGGGAATTTTCACCCACACGGGGATTCTTCTATCTATGATGCTATGGTTCGTATGTCTCAGGACTGGAAAAACCGTGAGATTCTAGTTGAAATGCACGGTAATAACGGTTCTATGGACGGAGATCCGCCTGCGGCTATGCGTTATACCGAGGCTCGTTTGTCTGAGATTGCTGGTTATCTTCTTCAAGATATCGAAAAGAAGACAGTTCCCTTTGCTTGGAACTTTGACGATACCGAGAAAGAACCGACGGTTTTGCCAGCAGCATTTCCAAACCTCTTGGTCAATGGTTCGACTGGGATTTCGGCTGGTTATGCTACAGACATTCCTCCCCATAATTTAGCTGAGGTTATTGATGCGACGGTTTACATGATTGACCACCCAACAGCCAAGGTGGACAAACTCATGGAATTCTTGCCTGGGCCAGACTTCCCTACAGGGGCTATCATCCAAGGACGTGATGAAATCAAGAAGGCCTATAAAACCGGGAAAGGGCGCGTAGTTGTTCGTTCCAAGACGGAGATTGAAAAGCTAAAAGGTGGTAAGGAACAAATCGTTATCACTGAAATTCCTTATGAAATCAATAAGGCTAATCTAGTCAAGAAAATCGATGATGTTCGTGTCAATAACAAGGTAGCTGGTATTGCTGAGGTTCGTGATGAGTCTGACCGTGACGGTCTTCGTATTGCTATTGAACTCAAGAAAGATGCTAATACCGAGCTGGTTCTTAACTATCTCTTCAAGTACACAGACCTGCAAATCAATTACAACTTCAACATGGTAGCGATTGATAATTTCACGCCTCGTCAGGTCGGGATTGTTCCAATCTTGTCTAGCTACATCGCCCACCGTCGTGAAGTGATTTTGGCACGTTCCCGCTTTGATAAGGAAAAGGCTGAGAAACGTCTGCATATCGTTGAAGGTTTGATTCGCGTGATTTCGATTTTGGACGAAGTCATTGCCCTTATTCGTGCTTCTGAGAATAAGGCTGACGCCAAGGAAAACCTAAAGGTTAGCTATGATTTTACAGAAGAGCAGGCTGAGGCCATCGTAACCTTGCAACTGTATCGTTTGACCAATACAGACGTAGTTGTCTTGCAGGAAGAAGAAGCAGAACTTCGCGAAAAAATTGCTATGCTTGCTGCTATCATCGGTGATGAACGGACTATGTACAATCTCATGAAGAAAGAGCTTCGTGAGGTTAAGAAGAAATTTGCGACTCCACGTTTGAGTGCTTTAGAAGATACAGCAAACGTAATTGAGATTGATACAGCGAGCCTCATCGCAGAGGAAGATACTTATGTCAGCGTAACCAAGGCAGGCTATATCAAGCGTACTAGCCCACGTTCCTTTGCAGCTTCTACGCTGGAAGAAATTGGCAAACGTGATGATGATCGTCTGATCTTTGTGCAAACTGCCAAGACAACCCAGCACCTCTTGATGTTCACTACTCTTGGAAATGTCATTTATCGACCAATCCATGAATTGGCAGATATTCGTTGGAAGGATATCGGAGAGCATCTGAGCCAGACCATTACAAACTTTGAAACTAACGAAGAAATCCTCTATGCAGAAGTAGTGGATCAGTTTGATGATGCGACAACTTATTTTGCAGCGACTCGCCTTGGTCAAATCAAGCGTGTAGAACGCAAAGAGTTCTCTCCATGGCGGACCTACAAGTCTAAATCTGTCAAGTACGCTAAACTTAAAGACGAGACAGACCAGATTGTAGCAGTGGCTCCAATTAAACTAGATGATGTTCTCTTGGTTAGTCAAAATGGTTATGCCCTTCGTTTCAATATCGAAGAGGTTCCCGTTGTCGGTGCCAAGGCTGCAGGTGTCAAGGCCATAAACCTGAAAGCAGAAGACGAGCTTCAAGCTGCCTTTATCTGCAACACCTCATCCTTCTACCTCTTGACTCAACGTGGTAGCTTGAAACGTGTCTCTTGTGAGGAAATTCCGGCGACCAGCCGTGCCAAACGAGGCCTACAAGTCTTGCGTGAGTTGAAAAACAAACCGCATCGTGTCTTCTTGGCAGGAGCAGTTGCAGAGCAAGGTTTCGTTGGTGATCTCTTTAGTACAGAAGTAGAAGAAAACGACCAAACGTTACTTGTTCAATCTAACAAGGGAACAATCTATGAGAGTCGATTGCAAGACCTCAACTTGTCAGAACGTACTAGCAACGGAAGCTTTATCTCAGACACGATTTCAGATGAGGAAGTTTTCGATGCTTACCTCAAAGAAGTCTTTAAAGAGGATAAAGCGAGTTCGTAAAAAGAATCAGTCCAGAGGGCTGATTTCTTTATGTTGAAAAAATTTTCAGAAAATTACAAATAATACTTGAAATTTTACTAGAAAAGTGTAGAATAGAACACATAGTTTGATTAGTATAAAGGAGAAACACATGACAGTTGCAATTGATTGGGAAAATCTTGGCTTTGCTTATATGAAATTACCTTACCGTTATATCGCTCATTTCAAAAATGGACAATGGGATCAAGGGGGATTAACAGAGGACTCGACTCTTCATATTTCAGAGTCTTCTCCAAGTCTCCACTATGGACAGCAAGCATTTGAGGGATTGAAAGCCTATCGTACCAAGGACGGCAGTGTTCAATTGTTCCGTCCTGACGAAAATGCCAAGCGTTTGCAACGTACTTGTGACCGTCTTTTGATGCCACAAGTTCCAACAGAAATGTTTGTAGAAGCTTGTAAAGCAGTTGTGCGTGCAAATGAAGAATACGTCCCACCATATGGAACAGGTGGAACCCTTTATCTTCGTCCGCTATTGATTGGTGTTGGGGATATTATTGGGGTAAAACCAGCAGAAGAGTATATTTTCACCATCTTTGCTATGCCGGTTGGTAACTATTTTAAAGGTGGTTTAGTTCCAACCAACTTCTTGATTCAGGATGAATACGACCGTGCAGCTCCGAATGGTACAGGTGCGGCCAAGGTAGGTGGAAACTATGCTGCTAGTCTCCTTCCAGGTAAGATGGCCAAGTCACGCCAATTTTCAGATGTTATCTACCTAGACCCATCTACACATACAAAGATTGAAGAAGTCGGATCAGCCAACTTCTTTGGAATCACGGCAGACAATGAATTTGTTACGCCATTGAGTCCATCTATCTTACCATCTATTACCAAGTATTCTTTGCTTTACTTGGCAGAACATCGCTTGGGCTTGACTCCGATTGAAGGTGATGTCCCAATCGATAATTTGGAGCGTTTTGTAGAGGCAGGTGCTTGTGGAACAGCAGCGGTTATTTCGCCAATTGGAGGCATCCAACATGGTGATGATTTCCATGTTTTCTATAGTGAAACAGAAGTAGGTCCTGTTACACGTAAACTCTATGATGAATTGACTGGTATCCAATTTGGTGATGTGGAAGCACCAGAGGGATGGATTGTCAAAGTGGACTAAAAGATATGAAATAAAGAAGAGCTCCATAGCAGTTGTAATAGCTGAAATGGAGTTTTTTCTTGCTAGTTTTAGCTTTTTCTTGTACAATAGAAAAAGTGAAAAGAGGTACAGTATGAGTAAAAAAGATAAGAAAATTGAAATCCAATTAACAGATGCAAAAGTGACTGTTGGAAAAGACAGCTATGAAGGATACGTTTTGACGATCGGGAAAAAGGTCATTGGAGAAATTGCCGAATTAGATAACCAATTTGCCATCATAAAGAATGGAAATGTCGATAGTTTTTATAAAAAACTTGAAAAAGCTGTGGAAATTTTGATTGAAAACTATAATTTGACAAAATAATACTTGTTTTATTGAAAATTTCATGATATAATAGTTCTCGTTAAACATTGGAGAGATAGCGAAGAGGCTAAACGCGGCGGACTGTAAATCCGCTCCTTCGGGTTCGGGGGTTCGAATCCCTCTCTCTCCATTTATCAATGGGGTATAGCCAAGCGGTAAGGCAAGGGACTTTGACTCCCTCATGCGTTGGTTCGAATCCAGCTACCCCAGTTCTTAGGTAATAAATTCAAGATAAAAAGAAAAATATCTTAGGGTATTTTATTTTTATAATTGAAAGACGTGAACGATATGAACATGTCTTTGCGGGTGCTTAGGAAAAAAATTATAAGTATGTCAAGTTTGGAAAAACTTGATTGTTGGAGGATTTTTTAGATGAACGAATTTGAAGATTTGCTAAATAGCGTTAGCCAAGTTGAGCCTGGTGATGTTGTTAGTGCTGAAGTATTGACAGTTGATGCGACTCAAGCTAACGTTGCAATCTCTGGGACTGGTGTTGAAGGTGTCTTGACTCTTCGCGAATTGACAAACGATCGCGATGCAGATATCAATGACTTTGTGAAAGTAGGAGAAGTATTGGATGTTCTTGTACTTCGTCAAGTAGTTGGTAAAGATACTGATACAGTTACATACCTTGTATCTAAAAAACGCCTTGAAGCTCGCAAAGCATGGGACAAACTTGTAGGACGCGAAGAAGAAGTTGTTACTGTTAAAGGAACTCGTGCCGTTAAAGGTGGACTTGCAGTAGAATTTGAAGGTGTTCGTGGATTTATCCCAGCTTCAATGTTGGATACTCGTTTCGTACGTAACACTGAGCGTTTCGTAGGCCAAGAATTTGATGCTAAAATCAAAGAAGTTGATCCTAAAGAAAACCGTTTCATCCTTTCACGTCGTGAAGTTGTTGAAGCAGCTACTGCAGCAGCTCGTGCTGAAGTATTCGGTAAATTGGCTGTTGGTGATGTCGTAACTGGTAAAGTTGCTCGTATCACTAGCTTTGGTGCTTTCATCGACCTTGGTGGAGTTGATGGATTGGTTCACTTGACTGAATTGTCACACGAACGTAACGTATCACCTAAATCAGTTGTAACTGTTGGTGAAGAAATCGAAGTGAAGATCCTTGATCTTAACGAAGAAGAAGGACGCGTATCACTTTCACTTAAAGCAACAACACCTGGACCATGGGATGGCGTTGAGCAAAAATTGGCTAAAGGTGATGTAGTAGAAGGAACAGTTAAACGTTTGACTGACTTCGGTGCATTTGTTGAAGTGTTGCCAGGTATCGATGGACTTGTTCACGTATCACAAATTTCACACAAACGTATTGAAAATCCAAAAGAAGCTCTTACTGTTGGTCAAGAAGTTACTGTTAAAGTCCTTGATGTTAACGCTGACGCAGAACGTGTATCACTTTCTATCAAAGCTCTTGAAGAACGTCCAGCTCAAGAACAAGGACAAAAAGAAGAAAAACGTGCTGCTCGTCCACGTCGTCCAAAACGTCAAGAAAAACGTGATTTCGAACTTCCAGAAACACAAACAGGATTCTCAATGGCTGACTTGTTCGGTGATATCGAACTTTAATCAAATTGGTAATCACAAAATCCTTTGTTTAAAACAAGGGATTTTTCTTTTGTCTCTTTCCCATTTTTGATATAATAGTTCTATGTTAGATTCAGAAAAACAATCACAATATCAATTGTTAAATGAGGAACTCTCCTATTTACTTGAAGGTGAGAGCAATGTTCTTGCCAATCTTTCGAATGCTAGTGCCCTCCTAAAATCTCGCTTTCCCAATACTGTATTTGCAGGGTTTTATCTGTTTGATGGTAGCGAGTTGGTTTTAGGGCCTTTTCAGGGTGGTGTTTCTTGTATTCGCATTCCGCTTGGAAAAGGCGTGTGTGGAGAAGCTGCTGATTTTCAAGAGACTGTTTTGGTTGGCGATGTGAGCACCTATCCAAACTACATTTCTTGTGATAGTATGGCCAAGAGTGAAATCGTGGTTCCCATGCTCAAGAATGGTCGATTACTGGGTGTCTTAGACCTGGATTCTTCAGTTATTGATGATTACAATGCCGTTGACCGTGATTACTTGGAACAATTTGTCGCTATTTTGCTTGAGAAGACAGAATGGGACTTTACAATGTTTGAGGAGAAAGCCTAATGTATCAAGCACTTTATCGAAAATATAGAAGCCAGACTTTTTCACAATTGGTCGGGCAAGAGGTTGTGGCTAAAACCCTAAAACAAGCGGTCGAGCAGGAAAAGATTAGTCATGCCTATCTTTTCTCGGGTCCTCGTGGAACTGGTAAAACCAGTGTGGCCAAGATTTTTGCCAAGGCTATGAACTGTCCGAACCAAGTGGACGGAGAACCATGTAATAACTGCTATATCTGTCAGGCTGTGACAGAAGGTAGCTTAGAAGATGTTATCGAAATGGATGCGGCTTCGAATAATGGAGTCGATGAAATCCGTGAAATTCGTGATAAATCCACCTATGCTCCTAGTTTGGCACGTTATAAGGTCTATATCATAGACGAGGTTCATATGCTGTCTACAGGAGCTTTTAATGCGCTTTTGAAGACGCTAGAAGAACCGACTCAAAATGTTGTCTTTATCTTGGCGACCACCGAATTGCATAAGATTCCAGCAACTATTTTATCGCGTGTCCAACGTTTTGAGTTTAAATCGATTAGAACGCAAGATATCACGGCACATATTCATAATATTTTAGAAAAAGAAAATATCAGTTCTGAACCAGAGGCTGTGGAAATCATTGCTAGACGAGCTGAAGGTGGGATGCGGGATGCCTTGTCTATTCTGGACCAAGCCTTGAGTTTGACTCAAGGGAATGCTTTAACTACAGCTATCTCTGAGGAGATTACAGGCACCATTAGTCTATCAGCACTTGATGACTATGTAGCTGCCTTATCTCAGCAGGATGTTCCAAAAGCGCTTGATTCTTTGAATCTTTTGTTTGAAAATGGCAAGAGCATGACTCGTTTTGTGACGGACCTCTTGCAGTATTTGCGGGATCTATTAGTTGTTCAGACAGGTGGCGAAAATACTCATCATAGTCCAGTTTTTATGGACAATCTAGCTCTTTCTCAGGAAAGCCTCTTTGAAATGATTCGAATAGCGACTGTGAGTTTGGCGGATATGAAAGCTAGCCTGCAACCTAAGATTTATGCTGAGATGATGACTATTCGTTTAGCGGAGATTAAGCCTGAACCAGTGCTTTCAGGAGCTGTCGAAAGTGAAATTTCTGCACTGAGACAGGAAGTAGTTCGTCTCAAGCAAGAACTTGCCAATGTTGGAGCAGCTCCTAAACAAGTAGTGCCAGTCCCTAGCCGTCCAGCCACTTCCAAGACAGTATATCGAGTAGACCGTAATAAGGTTCAGGCTATCCTACAAGAAGCTGTTGAACATCCTGATTTGGCACGGCAAAACTTGATTCGCCTCCAGAATGCATGGGGAGAAGTGATCGAAAGCTTAGCTGGTCCTGATAAGGCTCTGCTTGTTGGTTCTCAACCAGTTGCGGCCAACGAACACCATGCTATTTTAGCTTTTGAATCTAATTTCAATGCAGGGCAAACCATGAAACGGGATAACCTCAATACCATGTTTGGCAATATTCTTAGCCAAGCGGCTGGATTTTCACCTGAAATCCTGGCAATTTCCCTTGAGGAATGGAAAGAGGTTCGTGCAGCATTTTCAGCTAGAAACAAGTCTTCTCAAGCTGATCAAGAGGCGGAAGAAGAAAGCCTAATTCCAGAAGGATTTGAATTTCTGGCTGATAAAGTCATGGTCGAAGAAGACTAAAAGTGGATTTCATGGTACAATAATTCTATGACTAGACAACAATTTATCGTGATAGCACTATTTACTGCTGCTGAGACTTATTTTTTCAATGAAGCTTGGATGACGGGTCGCTATTTCATGGCAGCATTTTGGGCTATTCTACTTTTTCGAAATTTTAGGTTAAGTTATGTAATGGGGAAAATAGTAGATGCTATTGATCAGCACCTAAACCGCAAGGATTAGTCACTAGCTTCTAAACAAAATCAAAGCCTTTTAGGCTTTTTTTTGTTATACTAGTAGAGTATATTTATGGACCTTTTCTTTTATTTTTAGAGAAATGTAAGTGATTTCTTTAAGGATAAAGGGAGTAGGCCAGAAAAAGAAAGGAACTATCATGTCAGTATTAGAGATCAAAGATCTTCACGTTGAGATTGAAGGAAAAGAAATTTTGAAAGGAGTCAATCTGACTCTGAAAACAGGAGAAATCGCAGCTATCATGGGACCAAATGGTACTGGTAAATCGACTCTTTCTGCAGCTATTATGGGGAACCCTAACTATGAAGTTACTAAAGGAGAGGTCTTGTTTGATGGCGTAAACATCCTTGAGTTGGAAGTGGACGAGCGTGCGCGTATGGGACTTTTCCTTGCTATGCAATACCCATCTGAAATTCCAGGAATTACCAACGCTGAATTTCTTCGTGCAGCTATGAATGCTGGTAAAGAAGATGATGAAAAGATTTCAGTTCGTGAGTTTATCACTAAACTAGACGAGAAAATGGAATTGCTCAACATGAAAGAAGAAATGGCTGAGCGTTACCTCAACGAAGGTTTCTCTGGTGGTGAGAAAAAACGTAATGAAATTCTTCAACTCTTGATGTTGGAACCAACTTTTGCCCTTTTGGATGAGATTGACTCAGGTCTTGATATTGACGCTCTTAAAGTTGTATCGAAAGGTGTCAATGCTATGCGTGGCGAGGGATTTGGTGCTATGATTATCACTCACTACCAACGTCTTTTGAACTACATCACGCCAGACGTGGTACACGTGATGATGGAAGGTCGTGTGGTCCTTTCTGGTGGTCCAGAATTGGCTGCCCGTTTGGAACGTGAAGGATACGCAAAACTGGCTGAAGAACTTGGCTACGACTACAAGGAAGAATTGTAATTCCCTCGTATCTTTTAGGAGAAGTAAATGACTAAAGAGAATATTAAACTTTTTTCAGAAATGCACGCTGAACCAAGCTGGTTGGCTGACCTCCGTCAAAAAGCTTTTGATAAGATTGAGAGTTTGGAATTACCAGTTATTGAGCGTGTCAAATTTCACCGTTGGAATCTGGGAGATGGAACCATCACAGAAAGTGAACCTTCAGCAAATGTTCCAGACTTCACAGCTCTAGATAATCACTTGAAGTTGGTGCAAGTAGGAACGCAAACTGTTTTTGAACAAACTCCAGTTGCGTTAGCTGAACAAGGAGTAGTCTTTACAGACTTCCACTCAGCTTTAGAAGAAATTCCAGAACTTATTGAGGAATTCTTTATGTCATCAGTTAAGTATGATGACGATAAGTTGGCAGCCTACCATACAGCTTACTTTAACAGTGGTGCTGTTCTCTACATTCCTGATAATGTTGAGATTACAGAACCAATTGAAGGTATTTTCTACCAAGACAGCGATAGCGATGTCCCATTTAACAAGCATATCCTTATCATTGCTGGTAAAAACTCTAAAATAAGCTATCTTGAACGTCTAGAGTCACGTGGTGAGGGGAGTGCCAAGGCAACTGCCAATATCACAGTTGAAGTGATTGCTCGTTCTGGTGCGCAAGTGAAATTTGCTGCTATTGACCGTTTAGGTGAAAATGTCACTGCCTACATTAGCCGTCGTGGTAAACTAGGCAACGATGCAAGCATTGACTGGGCGATTGGTGTCATGAATGAAGGAAATGTCGTTGCGGACTTTGATAGCGACTTGATTGGAAATGGTAGCCATGCTGACCTTAAAGTCGTAGCTCTTTCAAGTGGCCGTCAGGTTCAAGGGATTGATACTCGAGTGACTAACTACGGTTGCAACTCAATCGGAAATATCCTCCAACATGGGGTTATCCTTGAAAAAGCGACCTTGACTTTCAATGGTATTGGCCACATTATCAAGGGTGCCAAGGGAGCAGATGCGCAACAAGAAAGCCGTGTTCTCATGCTTTCAGACCAAGCACGTTCAGATGCCAACCCAATTCTTTTGATTGATGAAAATGACGTAACTGCAGGTCACGCGGCTTCTATCGGTCAGGTGGATCCAGAAGATATGTACTACCTCATGAGCCGTGGCTTGGATAAGGCGACTGCTGAGCGTTTGGTTGTTCGCGGTTTCCTTGGCTCCGTAATTGTTGAGATTCCAGTCAAGGAAGTTCGTGAAGAAATGATTGCAACCATCGAAGAAAAATTGTCAAAACGCTAAGGGGAAGCCTATGTTAGATGTAGAAGCGATTCGCAAGGATTTTCCAATTTTAGACCAGATTGTCAACGATGAACCTCTGGTCTATCTGGACAATGCTGCGACGACACAAAAACCACTAGCAGTTCTGGAAACAATCAACCGCTACTATGAGCAGGACAATGCCAATGTTCACCGTGGGGTCCATACCTTGGCTGAGCGAGCAACAGCATCCTATGAAGCTGCTCGTGAAACCATTCGTAAGTTTATCAATGCAGGCTCTACAAAGGAAGTTCTCTTTACCAGAGGAACGACAACCAGCCTTAACTGGGTGGCACGCTTTGCTGAGGAAATCCTGACTGAGGGAGACCAGGTCTTGATTTCTGTCATGGAACACCATTCCAATATCATTCCTTGGCAGGAGGCCTGCCGCAAGACTGGAGCTGAGCTTGTCTATGTCTATCTCAAGGATGGAGCTCTGGATATGGATGACTTGCGAGCTAAATTGACTGATAAAGTCAAGTTTGTCTCCCTAGCTCACGCCTCAAATGTTCTTGGTGTGGTCAATCCGATCAAGGAAATCACTCAATTAGCCCACCAAGTTGGAGCTATCATGGTGGTGGATGGTGCTCAGTCTACGCCCCATATGAAGATTGATGTCCAGGACTTGGATGTGGACTTCTTTGCCTTTTCGGGTCACAAGATGGCTGGCCCGACTGGTATCGGTGTTCTTTATGGTAAAGAAAAGTATCTGGAACAAATGTCACCTCTTGAATTTGGTGGCGAGATGATTGATTTCGTCTATGAGCAATCTGCTAGTTGGAAGGAATTGCCTTGGAAATTTGAGGCTGGGACTCCCAATATGGCAGGCGCTATCGGACTTGCAGCTGCAGTGGATTACCTAGAAAATCTTGGTATGGATGCCATTGAATCTCATGAACAGGAATTGATTGCATACGTCTTTCCAAAATTGCAGGAAATTGAAGGGTTAACCATTTATGGTTCGCAAGACCTGGCTCAACGTTCAGGTGTCATTGCCTTTAACCTAGGGGATCTTCATCCCCATGACCTAGCTACAGCACTTGATTATGAAGGAGTGGCTGTTCGCGCTGGTCATCATTGCGCCCAACCTTTGCTCCAATATTTGGAAGTTCCAGCAACAGCTCGTGCAAGTTTTTATATCTACAATACCAAGGCAGATTGTGACAAGCTAGTCGATGCCCTACAAAAGACAAAGGAGTTTTTCAATGGCACTTTCTAAACTAGATAGCCTTTATATGGCAGTGGTGGCAGACCATTCGAAAAATCCACATCACCAGGGGAAGCTGGAAGATGCTGAGCAAATCAGCCTCAATAATCCAACCTGTGGGGATGTTATCAACCTCTCTGTCAAGTTTGACGCAGAGGACCGTTTGGAAGATATTGCTTTTCTAAATTCAGGATGCACGATTTCAACTGCTTCTGCTAGTATGATGACAGATGCTGTTTTGGGCAAGAGCAAACAAGAAATTCTAGAACTTGCGACCATTTTTTCTGAAATGGTTCAAGGACAAAAAGATGATCGCCAAGACCAACTTGGCGATGCAGCTTTCTTATCAGGTGTTGCCAAATTCCCACAACGGATTAAGTGTGCAACTCTAGCTTGGAATGCACTTAAGAAAACAATTGAAGATCAAGAAAAACAGTAAGACAAGTTTCTTTTGTCTTATGAATCAGTAGAAATGAAGAATGAAAGAAAGGATATTATGGCTGAAGAAAGAGTAGAACCAAAACCAATTGACCTTGGTGAATATAAATTTGGTTTCCATGACGATGTAGAGCCTGTCCTATCGACAGGAAAAGGATTGAACGAAGAAGTCATTCGCGAATTATCAGCTGCTAAGGGTGAACCTGAGTGGATGTTAGAATTCCGTTTGAAGTCTTATGAAACCTTCAAAAAAATGCCTATGCAAACCTGGGGAGCAGACTTGTCAGAGATTGACTTTGATGACTTGATCTACTACCAAAAACCATCTGACAAACCAGCCCGTTCTTGGGATGATGTACCTGAAAAGATTAAAGAAACCTTTGAACGTATCGGTATTCCAGAAGCTGAACGTGCTTATCTAGCAGGAGCTTCTGCCCAGTATGAGTCAGAAGTGGTTTACCACAATATGAAGGAAGAGTTCCAGAAATTGGGGATTATCTTTACAGATACGGATTCTGCCCTCAAGGAATACCCAGACTTGTTTAAACAATACTTTGCGAAGTTGGTACCACCGACAGATAACAAGTTGGCTGCCCTCAACTCAGCAGTATGGTCAGGTGGAACATTTATCTACGTACCAAAAGGTGTTAAGGTAGATATCCCACTTCAAACTTACTTCCGTATCAACAACGAAAATACAGGTCAGTTCGAACGTACCTTGATTATCGTTGATGAAGGAGCAAGCGTCCACTACGTAGAAGGATGTACAGCACCGACATATTCTAGCAACAGCTTGCACGCTGCCATTGTAGAAATTTTCGCTTTGGACGGAGCTTATATGCGTTATACAACCATCCAAAACTGGTCTGATAATGTCTATAACTTGGTAACAAAACGTGCCAAAGCTTTGAAAGATGCGACTGTTGAGTGGATCGATGGAAACTTGGGTGCTAAAACAACCATGAAATACCCATCTGTTTACCTAGATGGAGAAGGGGCCCGTGGTACCATGCTTTCTATCGCCTTTGCCAATGCTGGGCAACACCAAGACACGGGGGCTAAGATGATCCACAACGCTCCACATACAAGCTCGTCTATCGTTTCTAAATCCATTGCGAAAGGCGGAGGAAAGGTGGACTACCGTGGACAAGTAACCTTTAACAAGAACTCTAAGAAATCTGTTTCTCACATCGAGTGTGATACTATTATCATGGATGACTTGTCAGCATCAGATACCATTCCGTTTAATGAAATTCACAACTCTCAAGTTGCTTTGGAGCACGAAGCCAAGGTATCTAAGATTTCAGAAGAACAACTATACTACCTCATGAGTCGTGGTTTGTCAGAATCTGAAGCTACTGAGATGATCGTTATGGGATTTGTAGAACCCTTCACTAAAGAACTTCCAATGGAATACGCAGTTGAGCTGAACCGCTTGATTAGCTATGAAATGGAAGGTTCAGTCGGATAAATCCAAAAGGAGAAGCAAATGGGATTCTTAAAAAAATTATTTGGCAATGTCGAAAAAGCAAATAAAGGTGAAATTCCTGCCGAGGAAATTATTCCACCTTTTACAGTTGATTTAGTAGAAGAAGCAGATGATTATTGGCGACAAATGGAACAAAACTTCTTGATAAACGCTGTAAAAGCTGCTGGTGGTCCTGAGGCGGTAGAACGTGCTTTTGTTCTTACTAATTTCAAAGAAAATCAAGAAACCTTTGAGCTCTTTTATCAGGTAAATGGTCAACTTCTTTCATGGAGAGAGATGGATGAGACTGTTATTGATAAAATCAGCAATCAACTCCTTCCACAAGCACCAGGTGTGGCACGTGCAGTAAATGAGAATTATGAAGAGGCAAATGTACCAGTAATCCAGTACGCTATGCTTCAGTTTGAAACTGCAACCATGGCTTGGTTTGGTCGGAAGCTGACAACAGCTTCTCCAGAAGCACAACTGACTTTTGAAGAATTGGTATCTGGTTGGCGCGCTATTTTGGAACAAGAAGTTCCAAATCGTCCTTTAGACAGTGACCGTCCGTTCCCTTACTTTGAAGTTTAAAAAATCCCAAATCCCCAAAAACTTTCAATGGAGTATACTGTTGAGCTTAATCGCTTGATGAGTAACTAATTGAAAGAATTACTGGGTAAAAATGCAAATTCTGAACAGGAATCCTTTCTGTTCAGAATTTTTTTAAAAAAGAACCTAATAAATATTCACAAAACTGCTTTTATATGGTAAAATAAAACAATTACATTTAGTGGAGATGAAGAATGAATATTTTTAGAACCAAGGATATTAGTCTGAGACAGACAGAGATGCATCGCCATTTGAAATTGTGGGATTTGATTCTTTTAGGAATTGGTGCTATGGTGGGGACGGGGATTTTCACCATTACAGGAACAGCAGCGGCTACCCTAGCTGGTCCATCACTAGTGATTTCCATTGTGATTTCTGCCCTGTGTGTTTCTCTATCAGCCCTCTTTTTTGCAGAATTTGCCTCTCGTGTTCCTGCAACTGGTGGTGCTTATAGTTACCTCTATGCGATTCTAGGAGAATTGCCAGCCTGGATTGCTGGCTGGCTGACCATCATGGAATTCATGACGGCTGTTTCAGGTGTGGCGTCTGGCTGGGCAGCTTACTTTAAGGGATTGCTTAGTAATTATGGTATCTCGATGCCGCAAGCCTTGAATGGAACCTTTAACCCTGAACAAGGAACCTATATCGATCTTCTGCCTATTTTAGTACTTACCTTGGTAACGGGATTGGTTTTATTAAATTCTAAGGCAGCTTTGAGATTTAATTCGCTTTTAGTGGTCTTGAAATTCTCAGCTCTCGCCTTATTTATCCTAGTTGGTATTTGGTACATCAAACCTGAAAATTGGTCGAATTTTGCTCCTTTTGGCTTTGGTCAACTATATGGTGGAAGTACTGGGATTATGGCGGGCGCATCTTTGATGTTCTTTGGTTTTCTCGGATTTGAGTCAATTTCCATGGCAGTTGATGAAATTCAAAGTCCGCAAAAAAATATTCCTCGCGGAATAGTGCTTTCTCTGACAATCGTCACCATTCTCTATGCTTTGGTAACCTTAGTATTGACAGGGATTGTTCACTACAGTAAGCTCAATGTGGACGATGCAGTAGCATTTTCATTACGGAGTATAGGTATCGGCTGGGCGGCAAATTATGTTTCGCTTGTAGCCATTCTAACCCTGATAACCGTATGTATCTCCATGACTTATGCTTTGTCTCGGATGATTTATAGCTTAGCTCGTGATGGACTTTTACCTCAAAGTTTCAAACAATTAAGCAAGACTAGTCGCGTTCCTAAAAATGCAACCCTCTTAACAGGAGTTGCTTCAGCCATTGCTGCAGGAGTGTTTCCTCTAGCTAGTATTGCAGCCTTCTTAAATATCTGTACCTTAGCTTATCTCATTTTGCTAGCCTATGGAATAATAAAACTTAGAAAGGATAAGGGTATGCCAAAAGAGGGAGAGTTTAAAACTCCCTTGGTGCCACTTTTGCCAATTCTTTCCATTTTTATCTGTGTTTCCTTTATGCTTCAATATAGTCTAGATACCTGGATTGCCTTTGGCATTGCTCTTCTAGTTGGTCTAGTCATTTACTTTACTTACGGGTTCCGCCATTCAACCCTCGCAGAAGAAGAATAAAAGCTGGGAATTCCCAGCTTTTTTAATCTTTCACATAAGTAAATCCTTCACCCAGAATTTCATGAGCCTCAGTGATGGTGATAAAGGCTTGAGGATCAATTTTGTGAATCATATCCTTCATTTTAACGATTTCGTTTCGACCGACGATACAGTAGATAATTTTTAAATCCTTTTTGCTGTAGTAGCCTTGACCAGATATAAAGGTAACGCCACGTCCGAGTTCATCGTTAATCTCTTTGGCCAATTGATCAGGATATTGGGTAATAATCATAAATCCTTTACCAGCATAACCTCCTTCGCCTATAAAGTCGATAACACGAGCGATGATAAAGTCAAATAAGAGGGTATAGGTAACTAGACGAAGGTCCTGGAAGATAATCAAAATCAACATTAGGATAAAAAAGTCAATCCCAAAAAGCAATTTCCCAATCGAAATATTGGTGTATTTGTTGAGAATACGGGCAACGATATCAGAGCCACCAGTGGTTCCACCAGCATTAAAGATAATTCCTAAACCAACCCCCAGTAAGACTCCTGAGACTAAAGCGACAATGATGAGATCACCTTGCAAGTCGATATGCAAAGGAATGCGCTCAAAGATTGCTAGCCAAACGGAAAGTGAAATAGATCCTAGAAGGCTGGAGTAGAGGGTCTTAGGTCCAAATATTTTCCAAGCCAGGATAAATAAAGGGATATTGATTAAGAGGTTCATCAATGATACAGGAATTTTAAAAAGATAGTAGGTAATCAAGGTAATACCTGTCGCCCCTCCCTCAAATAAATGATAAGGAACAACAAAATAGGTAAGACCGAAGGCATAAATAGCTGCCCCTAGTATGATAGTGATAATAGGCTGAACTTTTCGAATCATGATTCTCCCTCGCTTTATCTATAGATAGATTATACCAAAAATTCAGTTCTTTTCATCGGATCACTTATGATTTTTTATCATTTTTTTGATATAATAAAGGAGAAAATCCCAATCCTATCGAGAAGAATAGAAAGATTGAATTATGACACAAGTAAAAATTGTAACGGACTCTTCTGTTACTATCGAACCAGAAGTAGTTAAAGAATTAAATATCACAGTTGTCCCTCTATCAGTTATGATTGATAGTGTGCTTTATTCGGATGCAGATTTTAAAGAGGGAGAATTCCTTCATCTTATGCAACAAAGTAAGAATCTGCCTAAAACAAGCCAGCCACCTGTAGGAGTCTTTGCTGAGGTCTTTGAAGAACTAGGTAAAGATGGTAGTCAAATTATCGCCATTCACATGTCCCATGCCTTGTCTGGAACTGTTGAAGCTGCTCGCCAAGGGGCAAGTCTCTCAACTGCTGATGTAACGGTTATTGATAGTTCCTTTACAGATCAAGCGATGAAGTTCCAAGTTGTTGAAGCCGCAAAACTTGCTAAAGAAGGTAAAGATTTAGAAACGATTCTAGCTCATGTAGAGGACGTCAAAAATCATACAGAACTTTATATCGGTGTTTCGACGCTAGAAAACTTGGTTAAGGGTGGTCGTATTGGACGTGTGACAGGATTACTAAGCTCACTCTTGAATATTCGTGTAGTAATGCAGATGAAAAACCACGAACTCCAACCAATCGTTAAAGGACGTGGAGCGAAAACTTTCAAAAAGTGGCTTGAGGAATTAACCAATACTCTTTCCCAAAAATCAGTTGCAGAGATTGGAATTTCCTACGCTGGAACGAACGAATTGGCGAATGAGATGAAGGCATTATTGCAACCTTATGTTGAGAAACCAATCTCTGTATTGGAAACTGGCTCTATTATTCAAACTCATACTGGAGAGAATGCTTGGGCGATTCTAATTCGCTACAATTCCTAAAAAAATAGAGAAAAAATGGTCAAAATAGTGTTTTTGACTTGACCTATAGCCGATTTTAGGATATGATTATATTTGTTAATTAGAAATTATTTGGAGGATTTGTTAACATGGCAAACAAACAAGATTTGATCGCTAAAGTAGCAGAAGCTACAGAATTGACTAAGAAAGATTCAGCAGCAGCAGTTGACGCTGTATTTGCAGCAGTAACTGAATACCTTGCAGCTGGTGAAAAAGTTCAATTGATTGGTTTCGGTAACTTTGAAGTTCGTGAGCGTGCTGCACGTAAAGGTCGCAACCCACAAACTGGTAAAGAAATCAAAATCGCAGCTTCTAAAGTTCCAGCATTCAAAGCTGGTAAAGCTCTTAAAGACGCTGTTAAATAATGAATTTTCAAAAAGCCTATTGTATCAAGCTTTCTAGCTTGGTCAGTAGGCTTTTTTTGTTGCTTTGGGGTATTTTTGGGGCAAAAAGAAAAAGAAAAAGGTTCCCATGGATGAGAACCTTCTTTTCATTAGTTTTTAGAAGCTGCTTGGAATTCAGGGTTTTTCCATGCTTCATCAATGATAGCTTGCAATTCTTTAGCTGATGCTTGCATTTTTTGAGTTTCAGCATCGTTCAATGGGATGTTAACTGGACGAACAATACCGTGTGCACCAACAACAGCTGGTTGACCGATAAAGACGTTTTTAACACCGTATTGACCTTCTTGGAAGACTGAAAGTGGAAGTACTGCATTTTCGTCATCAAGGATTGCTTTTGTGATACGAGCAAGCGCTACAGCGATACCATAGTATGTAGCTCCTTTTTTGTTGATGATTGTGTAAGCAGCGTCACGAACACCTTCGAACAATTCAATCAATTCAGCTTCTTGAACGTTTTGAGTATCTTTAAGGAATTCTTCTAGGTTTACACCAGCGATGTTAGCGTGTGACCAAACCGCAAATTCAGAATCTCCGTGTTCACCCATGATGTAGGCGTGAACTGAACGAGCATCAACATCCAATTTTTCAGCAAGTGCTTGACGGAAACGTGCTGAGTCAAGTGAAGTACCTGAACCGATAACACGTTCTTTAGGGAATCCAGAGAATTTCCAAGTTGAGTAAGTCAAAACATCAACTGGGTTAGCCGCAACAAGGAAGATACCATCAAAACCTGATTCAACAACTTGTGTTACAATTGATTTGTTGATAGCCAAGTTTTTACCTACAAGGTCAAGGCGAGTTTCACCTGGTTTTTGAGGAGCACCTGCAGTGATAACAACAAGGTCAGCGTCTGCACAGTCAGAGTATTGAGCAGCGTAGATTTTTTTAGGTGAAGTGAAGGCAAGGGCGTGGCTAAGGTCAAGCGCATCACCAACAGCTTTTTCGTGTAATTGTGGAATTTCGATAATTCCAAGCTCTTGTGCAATTCCTTGGTTAACAAGTGCGAAAGCATAAGATGAACCTACGGCACCGTCACCAACAAGGATCACTTTTTTGTGTTGTTTAGTTGAAGTCATTATCTAAACATCTCCTTCATTTTTTTTAGGGGAATCCCCAGACAATTTCATTCTATCACTTTTGAAAAGCTTTGTCACGAATATTCTATTCGGTTATCGATGTAAACGTTTTAGTGGTTTTCAAAGACTGAAATGAAGGACAAATTATGGTATAATATATCTAATTACTAATAGTGAAATGAGGCATTTATGAATGCAGGATAGAAATTTAGTGAATGTCAATCTGACAAAGGAGATGAAGACCAGCTTTATCGACTACGCCATGAGCGTTATCGTTGCGCGGGCCCTTCCTGATGTTCGAGATGGCTTAAAACCTGTTCACCGTCGTATTCTATACGGAATGAATGAACTAGGTGTTACACCAGATAAACCTCATAAAAAGTCAGCCCGTATTACAGGGGATGTTATGGGTAAATACCACCCACATGGTGATTCCTCTATTTACGAAGCCATGGTTCGTATGGCTCAATGGTGGAGCTACCGTTACATGCTTGTTGATGGGCATGGAAACTTTGGTTCTATGGATGGGGACGGTGCTGCCGCGCAGCGGTACACTGAGGCACGTATGAGCAAGATTGCTCTGGAAATGCTTCGTGACATCAATAAAAACACAGTTGATTTCGTAGACAACTACGATGCTAACGAACGTGAACCCTTGGTTTTGCCTGCTCGTTTTCCAAACCTTTTGGTCAATGGAGCAACGGGTATCGCTGTTGGGATGGCAACCAATATTCCACCTCACAACTTGGGTGAAACCATTGATGCAGTGAAGTTGGTTATGGATAATCCTGAAGTGACGACTAAGGACTTGATGGAAGTCTTGCCTGGTCCAGATTTTCCGACTGGTGCTCTTGTCATGGGGAAATCAGGTATCCATAAGGCTTATGAGACTGGTAAAGGTTCCATTGTCCTTCGTTCTCGTACAGAGATTGAAACCACTAAGACGGGTCGTGAGCGGATTGTTGTAACGGAATTCCCTTATATGGTTAATAAAACCAAGGTACATGAGCATATTGTTCGCTTGGTTCAGGAAAAACGAATTGAGGGCATTACAGCCGTACGTGATGAGTCCAACCGTGAAGGCGTTCGCTTTGTAATCGAGGTTAAACGCGATGCATCTGCCAACGTTATCCTTAACAACCTCTTCAAGATGACCCAGATGCAAACCAACTTTGGTTTCAACATGTTGGCGATTGAAAATGGCGTGCCAAAAATCTTGTCCCTTCGTCAAATTTTGGATGCTTATATCGAGCACCAAAAAGAAGTGGTTGTTCGCCGTACTCGTTTTGACAAGGAAAAAGCAGAAGCGCGTGCGCACATCTTAGAAGGTCTTCTAATTGCACTTGACCATATCGACGAAGTGATTCGTATTATCCGTGCAAGTGAAACAGATGCCGAAGCACAAGCTGAGTTGATGAGCAAGTTTAAGCTTTCAGAGCGTCAAAGTCAAGCTATCCTTGATATGCGTCTTCGTCGTTTGACAGGATTGGAACGTGATAAGATTCAGTCTGAATATGATGAATTAATTGCCTTGATTGCAGATTTGGCTGATATTCTTGCCAAACCTGAGCGCGTGGCGCAAATCATCAAAGAGGAATTGGACGAAGTCAAACGCAAGTTTGGTGACAAGCGTCGTACGGAGTTGATGATCGGAGAAGTCTTAACTCTTGAAGATGAAGATTTGATTGAAGAAACGGATGTCTTGATTACCCTATCTAACAAGGGCTATATCAAACGTTTGGACCAAGGTGAGTTCACTGCTCAAAAACGTGGTGGCCGTGGAGTTCAAGGTACGGGAGTTAAGGATGATGACTTTGTGCGTGAGTTGGTTTCAACCAGCACCCATGATCATTTGCTCTTCTTTACTAATAAAGGACGCGTATACCGACTAAAAGGTTATGAAATCCCTGAATATGGTCGTACCGCTAAGGGATTGCCAGTTGTCAATCTATTGAAGTTGGACGAAGGTGAGAGTATTCAGACCATTATCAACGTTGAGTCTGAACGTAGTGATGACGCCTATCTCTTCTTCACAACCCGTCACGGTATCGTGAAACGAACCAGTGTTAAAGAGTTCGCTAATATTCGTCAAAATGGACTGAAAGCTTTGAATCTCAAGGATGAAGATGAACTGATTAATGTCTTGCTGACAGAAGAAGATACGGATATTATCATTGGTACCAAGTTTGGTTATGCCGTTCGCTTTAATCAATCAGCTGTTCGTGGCATGAGCCGTATCGCGACAGGTGTCCGAGGAGTCAATCTTCGTGACGGTGACACAGTAGTTGGTGCTAGCGTGATTACAAACCAAGACGAAGTTCTTATCATCACTGAAAAAGGATATGGTAAACGTACACTTGCTACTGAATATCCTACTAAAGGCCGTGGTGGTAAAGGGATGAAGACAGCCAATGTTGCTGAGAAGAATGGTCCTCTGGCAGGTCTTCTTACTGTTAAAGGAGATGAAGACCTGATGATTATCACAGATACAGGTGTCATGATCCGTACTAACGTTGCCAATATTTCACAAACTGGACGCTCAACTATGGGAGTTAAGGTGATGCGTCTAGATCAGGATGCTAAGATTGTGACCTTTACAACGGTTGCTGCGGCAGAAAAAGAAGAAGTTGGGACTGAAATTGAAACAGAAGGTGAAGTATAATGTCTCATAAAAAAACGAAAAATAAGAAGAATAAGCGCAGAAATCTATTTATTAATATTTTAGCAGGTTTCTTAATTCTTTTATCGCTAGCTTTAATTTTTAATTCAAAAATTCGCGATATCTTTTTGGTCTGGAATACCAATAAATACCAAGTCAATCAAGTCACTAAGGAAAATATAGATGAAAATCTAAAAACCGAAGGGAATTTTGATTTTGACTCTGTTAAGTCTATTTCATCCGAAGCTGTATTGGCTTCACAATGGGATGCTCAGAAACTTCCCGTTATTGGAGGTATTGCTATTCCCGAAGTGGAGATAAACTTACCGATTTTTAAAGGTTTGGATAATGTAAACTTGTTCTACGGAGCAGGGACCATGAAACCAGATCAAAAAATGGGAGAAGGGAACTATTCTCTAGCAAGTCACCATATCTTTACTGCTGAAAATGCCAGTCAAATGCTCTTCTCACCTTTGGTCAATGCCAAAGCGGGTATGAAAATTTATCTGACGGATAAGGATAAAGTTTATACTTATGAGATTACAGAAGTAAAACGTGTTACACCAGACCGTGTAGACGAAATCGATGATCGTATTGGTGTGCAGGAGATTACTTTGGTTACCTGTGTTGATTATAATGCGACCGAGCGTATAATCGTCAAAGGAATCTTTAAAGAATCAAAAGCTTATTCTGAGACTTCTGAGGATATTTTGAAGGCCTTTAATCAACCGTATAGACAACGTTATTAAGAATGAATGAACCAGTGAAGTGCTATTTCACTGGTTTTTTTGTCAACAAATAGAATCAAAATAGTTCGTATGAAAAAGGACAGGAAGGCTTAGGATAAAGATTCTTAAGATAAATATTTTAGAATTTTACAGAAAACGCTTTCTAGAAAACAAGAATTATGTTATAATTATCACAAATAAAAGTTTAGGAGTTTTTTATGGTCTCTTCAGAATTTATTTCAAAGATTGAATTTGCTTGCAAGAAGAAAGAAAGCCTTTATAGCCAAAGTAAGTTTAAGTATGCGATTCGTTCCATGTTTGCAGGTGCCTTTCTAACATTTAGTACAGCTGCGGGTGCAGTTGGGGCTGACTTGATTAATAAAATCGCACCTGGTAGTGGACGGTTCCTTTTCCCATTCGTTTTTGCTTGGGGATTGGCCTACATTGTTTTCTTGAATGCTGAGCTGGTAACTTCGAATATGATGTTTTTGACAGCTGGTAGTTTCTTGAAAAAAATTTCTTGGAGAAAAACAGCTGAGATTTTGCTTTACTGTACCTTGTTCAACCTCATCGGAGCTTTGATAGCAGGTTGGGGCTTTGCCCACTCTGCAGCCTATGCAAATCTAACACATGATAGCTTCATTTCAGGGGTTGTAGAGATGAAGTTAGGTCGTTCCAATGAGCTAGTCTTGCTTGAAGGTATTTTAGCCAATATCTTTGTAAACATTGCTATTCTTTCATTTGTTTTGGTGAAAGACGGTGGGGCTAAACTTTGGCTTGTTTTATCAGCAATTTACATGTTTGTATTCTTAACAAACGAACACATTGCTGCGAACTTTGCTTCTTTTGCGATTGTTAAGTTCAGTGTTGCAGCAGATTCAATTGCTAATTTTGACATACCTAATATTCTTCGTCACTGGGGTGTAACCTTTGTCGGAAACTTTATCGGAGGAGGTCTCTTGATGGGCTTGCCTTACGCCTTCCTTAATAAAAATGAAGATACTTATGTCGATTAAAGAAATGCGCACGAGTGAATCGTGCTTTTTTGTTTGATGTGTAAGACTAGTCATAGTTGTTCCTTATATCAAAATATAAGAAAACGGTATTGGAAAAGACTAGCCCAAGATGATACAATATCCCTAATGAAGCTATTTGGAGGTCGTCTTATGACTCGTGATTTTAAATTTGAAACTCTACAATTACATGCTGGACAAGTAGTTGATCCAGCGACTAAATCTCGTGCAGTACCGATTTATCAAACAACATCCTTTGTTTTTGATGACACGCAAGAAGGTGCCGATTTGTTTGCTTTGAGAAAACCTGGCAATATCTATACTCGTATTACCAACCCTACAACAGCGGCATTTGAAGAAAGAATCGCAGCTCTTGAAGGTGGTGTTGGAGCACTAGCGACAGCATCAGGGATGGCTGCTGTAACCTACACTATTTTGGCGCTTGCTCACGCCGGTGACCATGTGGTGGCTGCGTCAACTATTTACGGTGGGACCTTCAACCTCTTGAAAGAAACCCTTCCTCGTTATGGGATCACAACAACCTTTGTGGATGTGGATAATTTGGAAGAAGTGGAAGCAGCTATCGGTGACAATACCAAGCTTGTCTTGATTGAAACCTTGGGGAATCCCTTGATTAACATTCCTGACTTAGAAAAATTGGCTGAGATTGCGCATAAACACAAGATTCCTCTCGTTTCGGACAACACTTTTGCCACACCATATTTGATTAACGTCTTCTCTCACGGTGTAGATATTTCCATTCACTCAGCAACTAAGTTTATCGGTGGGCATGGTACGACTATTGGTGGAGTGATTGTCGATAGTGGTCGTTTTGACTGGGAGGCTTCAGGGAAGTTCCCTCAATTTGTTGAGGAAGACCCAAGTTACCATAACTTGAGCTATACTCGTGATGTGGGTGCAGCAGCCTTTATTATCGCTGTTCGTGTTCAATTGCTCCGTGATACAGGTGCTGCCTTGTCACCATTTAATGCCTTTCTCTTGCTCCAAGGGCTTGAAACTCTCTCTCTTCGTGTTGAACGTCACGTGCAAAATGCAGAGAAAATTGTTGATTTCCTTGTCAATCATCCTAAGGTAGAGAAGGTAAATTATCCAAAACTTGCTGACAGTCCTTACCGTGCCTTGGCTGAGAAATATTTGCCAAAAGGTGTGGGTTCAATCTTTACCTTCCATGTTAAAGGCGGAGAGGCAGAAGCTCGCAAGGTAATTGATAATTTGGAAATCTTCTCTGACCTTGCAAACGTGGCAGATGCCAAATCTCTTGTTGTCCATCCTGCGACAACCACTCACGGTCAGTTGTCAGAAAAAGATCTAGAAGCAGCAGGTGTAACACCAAACCAAATCCGCTTGTCGATCGGTCTTGAAAATGTAGAGGATTTGATTGAAGATTTGCGCTTGGCCTTGGAAAAAATTTAAAGTAAAAGATATAAACAGTGGGTTTCGACTCACTGTTTTTGATTTTCCCTCAGGCATGATATAATGGTTACAGAAGTTTAGAAAGAGGAAAGTTATGAACGAAATCAAATGTCCCAACTGTGGGGAAGTCTTTACAGTAAATGAGAGTCAGTATGCCGAACTCTTATCCCAAGTGAGAACGGCTGAGTTTGATAAGGAACTGCACGATCGAATGAAGCAGGAGCTGGCCTTAGCTGAGCAAAAGGCCATGAATGAGCAACAGACTAAACTGGCTCAGAAGGATCAAGAAATTGCGCAATTACAGAGTCAAATCCAAAACTTTGATACAGAGAAAGAGTTAGCTAAGAAAGAAGTTGAGCAGACAAGTCATCAGGCTTTATTGGCAAAGGACAAGGAAGTACAGGCCTTGGAAAACCAATTGGCTACCTTGCGTTTAGAGCATGAAAATCAACTGCAAAAGACCCTTTCTGACTTAGAAAAAGAACGCGATCAGGTCAAAAATCAGCTCCTCTTGCAGGAAAAGGAAAATGAGTTATCTTTGGCTTCTGTTAAGAAAAATTACGAAGCTCAGCTCAAGGCAGCTAGTGAACAGGTCGAGTTCTATAAGAATTTCAAAGCCCAACAATCCACAAAAGCTATCGGGGAAAGTTTGGAACAGTATGCAGAGAGTGAGTTTAACAAGGTTCGTAGTTTTGCCTTTCCAAATGCCTACTTTGAGAAGGATAACAAGGTCTCTGCGCGTGGGTCTAAGGGGGACTTTATCTTCCGTGATTTTGATGAAAATGGTCTAGAATTCATTTCCATTATGTTTGAGATGAAAAATGAAGCGGATGGGACTGAGAAGAAGCACAAGAATGTAGATTTTTACAAAGAATTGGACAAGGATCGTCGGGAGAAGAACTGTGAATATGCCGTTTTGGTGACTATGTTAGAAGCAGATAATGACTACTTTAACACAGGGATTGTTGACGTCAGTCACGAGTATGAAAAGATGTATGTGGTTCGTCCTCAGTTCTTTATTCAGTTGATTGGTCTCTTACGTAATGCTGCGCTTAATTCTTTGAAATATAAGCAAGAGTTGGCCTTAGTTCGGGAGCAAAATATCGATATTACCCATTTTGAAGAAGACTTGGATGCCTTCAAAGTAGCTTTTGCCAAAAACTACAACTCTGCTTCGACCAACTTTGGAAAAGCAATCGATGAAATCGACAAGGCCATCAAACGGATGGAGGAAGTCAAAAAGTTCCTAACCACATCTGAAAACCAACTCCGCCTCGCTAATAACAAACTGGAAGATGTTTCAGTTAAAAAATTGACCCGAAAAAATCCAACCATGAAAGCGAAGTTCGAAGCGCTGAAGGGAGAGTGAGGAAAAAACACATGAACGGTATTATCAACTTAAAAAAAGAAGCGGGGATGACTTCGCATGATGCGGTTTTTAAGCTGCGTAAGATTTTGGGGACAAAGAAAATCGGTCATGGTGGGACCTTGGATCCGGATGTGGTGGGTGTTTTGCCCATTGCGGTTGGTAAGGCGACACGCATGGTCGAGTTTATGCAGGACGAGGGCAAGGTCTATGAGGGGGAAATCACTCTAGGTTATTCAACAACGACCGAGGATGCTAGTGGAGAAGTGGTCGCAGAGACTCCTGTTTTGTCGCTCTTGGATGAAACCATTGTCGATGAAGCGATTGCTAGTCTGACTGGGCCTATCACTCAGATTCCACCGATGTACTCGGCTGTCAAGGTCAATGGTCGCAAGCTCTATGAGTATGCGCGTGCTGGTCAGGAAGTGGAGCGTCCAGAACGTCAGGTGGCTATTTATCAATTTGAGCGGACTAGTCCGATTTCTTATGAGGATCACCTCGCACGTTTTACATTTCGTGTGAAATGTAGTAAGGGGACTTATATCCGTACCTTGTCAGTTGATTTGGGAGAGAAGCTGGGTTATGCGGCCCATATGTCCCATTTGACTCGGACGAGTGCAGCAGGTTTACAGTTAGAAGATGCCTTGACTTTGAATGAAATTGCTGCAAAAGTGGAGGCTGGTCAACTGGACTTTCTCCATCCTCTAGAGATTGGTACGGGGGATCTTGTTAAAGTTTTCCTAAGTCCAGAAGAGGCTACAGAAGTGCGATTTGGTCGTTTTATTGAGTTAGACCAAACAGACCAAGAATTGGCTGCCTTTGAGGGGGATAAATTGCTAGCCATTTTAGAAAAAAGAGGCAATCTCTACAAACCAAGGAAGGTTTTCGGCTAGTCTAACTGGAGTGAAAGTATTAGAATTGTTATCCATAATCTATCCAAAATCAGACTATAAATTTTGTAAAAAATGTGATAAAATAGACGTCGGATAAAAAAACGGAGGATAGCATGCAAAATAGACCAATCATTATCGGAGTGACAGGTGGTTCTGGTGGTGGTAAGACCAGTGTTTCAAGAGCCATTTTATCGCATTTTCCTGATGAAAAGATTTCCATGATTGAGCATGATTCTTACTACAAGGATCAGTCTCACTTGACCTTTGAAGAGCGTGTCAAAACCAACTACGACCATCCATTTGCCTTTGATACAGACTTGATGATTGAGCAGATTAAGGAATTGTTGGCAGGGCGTCCGGTGGACATCCCGACTTATGACTATACAGCGCATACACGGAGTAGCAAGACCTATCGTCAGGAGCCTCAAGATGTCTTTATCGTTGAGGGGATTTTGGTCTTGGAGGACAAGCGCCTGCGCGATTTGATGGATATCAAGATTTTTGTGGATACAGATGATGATGTGCGTATTATTCGTCGTATCAAGCGTGATATGGAAGAGCGTGGCCGTAGTTTAGATAGCGTTATTGACCAGTACTTAGGTGTAGTTAAACCTATGTATCACCAGTTTATCGAGCCGACCAAGCGTTATGCGGATCTCGTCATTCCTGAAGGGGTTAGCAATACAGTTGCTATCGACCTTTTGACCACCAAAATTTCTAAGATTTTGGAAGAAGCGCGAAACAGTAAATAATCAGATGAGGAGGCCTAGCCTCCTTTTTCTATTTTTCCTTTAGTTTCAGTAGGAAAAAGGTGATTTTTAAGCATGTTTTTGGTATAATAATACCCATGGAAAAGCAAGAAAATGAATAGTAGGTGGAGATGGAAAAGTATTTATCGGTAACAACTTTGACCAAGTATCTGAAAATGAAATTCGATAAAGACCCTTACTTGGAACGGGTCTATTTAACTGGTCAAGTTTCCAACTTTCGTAAACGACCTACTCACCAATATTTCTCCTTAAAAGATGACCATGCAGTTATTCAAGCGACCATCTGGTCTGGGATTTATCAAAAATTAGGTTTCGACTTGGAAGAGGGAATGAAAATCAATGTGATTGGGCGTGTGCAGGTCTATGAACCCAGCGGGAGCTACTCTATCATCATTGAAAAAGCTGAGCCTGATGGGGTTGGGGCGCTCGCGATTCAGTTTGAACAACTCAAGAAGAAACTGACAGAAGAAGGTCTGTTTCAAGAGAGATTCAAGCAACCTCTTCCCCAATTTCCTAAGCGTATCGGCGTAGTAACCAGTCGTAGTGGTGCTGTTATTCGAGATATCATCACGACCGTCAGCAGACGTTTTCCTGGTGTTGATATCCTTCTCTATCCGACAAAGGTACAAGGTGATGGAGCTGCGGAGGAAATTGCTCGAAATATTGCGCGTGCCAATCAACGTGAGGACCTAGATGTTCTCATCATTGGTCGCGGTGGGGGTTCCATTGAGGATCTCTGGGCTTTTAACGAAGAGATCGTGGTACGGGCTATTTTTGAATCCCGTTTGCCAGTTATTTCTAGTGTTGGGCATGAAACAGATGTGACCTTGGCGGATTTTGTGGCAGATCGCCGTGCTGCAACGCCAACAGCTGCAGCTGAACTGGCTACGCCTGTGACTAAGTTGGATGTGTTAACCCATTTGCAAAATCAGGAAAAGCGGATGGCAACAGCAGTTCAGAATGTCCTGTCAAGAAAAAAAGAAGCTCTGAAAAAATGCAGTCAGTCAGTCATCTTTAGACAGCCAGAGCGTTTGTATGATGGTTATTTACAACGGTTAGATCAACTGCAACTGCGATTAAAACAAAGTTTGCGAACACGGATTTCTGATAATAAACAGCTAGTCCAAGCAAGGACGCATCAACTAGTCCAATTATCACCTATAACCAAAATCCAGCGTTATCAAGATCGTTTAGGTCAGTTGGACAAGCTCCTACGTAGCCAAATGGCGCTGGTTTATGATGCCAAGGTTGCTGAAGTCAAGAGACTTTCAGAAGCTCTACTGATGTTGGATACCAGTCGAATCGTGGCGCGTGGTTATGCTATTGTCAAAAAAGAAGAGTCAGTAGTAGATTCGGTTGAGAGTTTGAAGAAAAAAGACCAAGTGACGCTTTTGATGCGAGATGGTCAAGTAGAATTAGAGGTTAAAGATGTCAAAACAAAAGAAATTTGAGGAAAATCTAGCAGAACTAGAGACCATTGTACAAAGTTTGGAAAATGGTGAAATCGCTCTGGAAGATGCGATTGCTGCCTTTCAAAAGGGCATGGTCTTGTCAAAAGAGCTCCAAGCGACGCTGGACAAGGCTGAAAAAACCTTGGTTAAGGTCATGCAAGAAGACGGAACAGAAAGTGATTTTGAATGAAGAAGCAAGCAAAATTAGCTCTTGTGGAGTCGGCTTTGGAAGACTTTTATGGAGACCAGCAGTTTGCCTCTAGTTTGCGAGAGTCCGTTCTCTATTCCATTCATGCTGGTGGCAAGCGTATTCGACCTTTTCTCTTGTTAGAGGTTTTGGAAGCCTTGCATGCTGCTATTAGACCAGCACACGCGCAGGTGGCTGCGGCTTTGGAAATGATTCATACAGGAAGCTTGATTCACGATGACCTTCCTGCTATGGATGACGACGATTATCGTCGTGGACGCTTGACCAATCATAAGAAATTCGGCGAAGCGATGGCAATTTTGGCAGGAGATGCTTTGTTCCTAGATCCCTATGCCTTAATAGCGCAGGCGGATTTGCCAAGTCAGATCAAGGTGGACTTGATTGCCAACTTATCCCTTGCTTCAGGGAGTCTAGGTATGGTGGCAGGGCAGGTTTTAGATATGGAAGGCGAACACCAGCATTTATCCTTGGAAGAACTTCAGACCATTCATGCCAATAAGACTGGAAAATTGCTAGCTTATCCCTTTCAAGCAGCTGCTATCATAGCTGAATTAGCACCAGAAATCCAAACAAAATTGAAAACTGTGGGTGAATTGATTGGGCTGGCCTTTCAAGTTCGAGATGATGTGCTGGATGTGACAGCTAGTTTTGAGGAAATCGGCAAGACTCCACAAAAGGATTTACAGGCTGAAAAATCAACCTATCCAGCCTTGTTGGGCTTGGAGGAGGCGACTGCCTTTTGTAACCAAACTCTGGATCAAGCCAAGGCTAAATTAGAAGAAATTGCCCAGCAGGTTCCCTTTGAAACAGAATCGATTGTGAAAGTAGTAGAAAGTTTGAGAATCAATGGCTAAGGAAAGAGTGGATGTACTAGCTTATAAACAGGGCTTGTTTGAAACGCGAGAACAGGCCAAGCGCGGCGTCATGGCTGGACTAGTCGTAGCTGTCCTTAATGGGGAGCGTTTTGACAAGCCAGGAGAGAAAATCCCAGATGATACTGAACTAAAACTCAAGGGTGAAAAACTCAAGTATGTCAGTCGAGGTGGTCTAAAACTGGAAAAGGCTTTGCAGGTCTTTGATTTATCAGTGGATGGCGCAACCACGATTGATATTGGGGCCTCCACTGGAGGATTTACTGACGTCATGTTGCAAAATGGTGCTGAGTTGGTCTTTGCAGTCGATGTCGGTACCAATCAGTTGGCTTGGAAATTGCGCCAAGACCCACGGGTTGTCAGCATGGAGCAGTTTAATTTTCGTTATGCTGAAAAGACTGACTTTGAGCAGGAACCGAGCTTTGCCAGTATTGATGTGAGTTTCATTTCCTTAAGTTTGATTCTACCAGCATTGCACCGTGTCTTGGCTGATCAAGGTCAAATTGTAGCTCTGGTTAAGCCGCAGTTTGAAGCAGGTCGTGAGCAGATTGGAAAGAATGGAATCATTCGCGATGCCAAGGTTCATCAACATGTCCTTGAATCTGTCACTGCTATGGCAGTTGATCAAGGTTTTTCAGTGCTTGGATTAGACTATTCACCAATCCAAGGTGGACATGGGAATATTGAGTTTTTAGCTTATTTGAAAAAGGAAGAGGGAGCAAGTAACCAAGTTGCTCCTGAAATAGAAAAAGTTGTAGAGAGAGCACATAGAGAATTTAAAGATGAATAAAAAAGAGAGACTTGAAAAAATTAGAAGATTTGTTACGGATTATCAGATCGGGACTCAGGAAGAAATCGTTGAGCATTTGAAGGAAGCAGGTATTTCTGCTACGCAAGCCACTGTCTCAAGGGACATCAAAGAGCTTGGTATTGTTAAAATTCCTTTGAAGAACAATACTTATATCTATGAGTTGCCAAAATCAATCGTCAAGAGTTTGCAGTTAGCTGAGGACAATATTGTGAGTTCTGAGTTAATGGGAAATATGATCAACCTTGCTGTCATTCCTGGAAATACTATTTTTGTGAAGAGTCAGTTGGTTGAAGCATTTTCTGAACAGATTTTTAGCTGTCTAGCTGATGATGATTCTATCTTAATTGTAGCTAGAACAGCAGAGGCAGCTGAGGAAATTGTTGAACAAGTCAAAAAATGGTAGGTCAGTATGTTACTTGAAATTTCGATAAAAAACTTTGCCATTATTGAGGCGATTTCGCTCAATTTTGAAAAGGGTATGACTGTTTTAACCGGGGAAACGGGTGCTGGAAAGTCTATCATTATTGACGCTATGAATCTCATGTTGGGGGCTCGTGCAACGACAGACGTTATTCGTCATGGTGCGCCAAAGGCAGAGATTGAGGGGCTTTTTTCGGTTGAAAATAGTCGCCTTTTACAGGAACTTTTTGAAGAGCAAGGTTTAGAATTGGGTGATGAGATTATCATCCGCCGGGAAATTTTGCAAAATGGTCGTAGTGTTAGTCGCGTGAATGGTCAGATGGTCAATCTTTCTGTCTTGCGTGCCATTGGGCAACACCTTGTGGATATCCATGGTCAGCATGACCAAGAGGAGTTAATGCGTCCTCAACTGCACATCCAGATGTTGGATGAGTTTGGTGATGCTGCTTTCTTGGACTTGAAGGAGACCTATCAGACGAGCTTTGATGCCTATCGCAAAATGCGCAAGCAGGTTTTGGAAGTCAAGAAAAACCAACAGGAACATAAGGCACGTATCGAAATGTTGGAATTTCAAATGGCAGAGATTGAGGCTGCAAACTTGCAGGCTGGTGAAGACTTGGCTCTCAACCAAGAACGAGATAAACTCCTCAATCATAAAAATATTGCAGATACCCTAACCAATGCCTACAGTATGCTGGACAATGAGGAATTCTCCAGTCTTGCTAATGTCCGTTCGGCCATGAATGACATGGAAAGTGTCGAAGAATATGACCCTGAATACCGTGAAATTTCAAGTTCTCTATCAGAAACATACTATGTTTTAGAAGATATTACCAAGCGTTTAGAAGATATTATTGAGGATTTGGATTTTGATGGCAATCGCCTCATGCAGGTTGAAAATCGCTTAGACCTTATAAATACTATTACCCGCAAGTATGGTGGAACTGTGGACGACGTTTTGCTTTATTTTGCCAAGATTACGGATGAGTACAATCTCTTGACGGGTAATAACCTTTCTTCTGAAGACATGGAAGCAGAGCTCAAGAAATTGGAAGTTAATCTTGTCGATTTGGCAGGGCAACTTGCATCAGCTCGTCATGATTTGGCCCAGCAGCTTGAGGCTGAGATTAAACAAGAACTTCAGGATCTCTATATGGAGAAGGCACAGTTCCAGGTTCGCTTTAGCAAGGGCAAATTTAGTCGTGAGGGGAATGAAACAGTCGAGTTTTATATTTCCACCAACCCAGGTGAGGACTTTAAGCCTTTGGTCAAAGTTGCGTCCGGTGGGGAATTATCCCGTCTCATGTTGGCTATCAAGTCTGCCTTTTCTCGTAAAGAAGGCAAGACCAGTATTGTCTTTGATGAGGTGGATACGGGAGTTTCAGGTCGCGTGGCCCAAGCCATCGCACAGAAGATTCATAAGATAGGCCAGCATGGTCAGGTTCTTGCTATCTCTCACCTTCCACAAGTGATTGCCATCGCGGATTATCAATTCTTTATTGAGAAGATTAGCGATGAGCACTCAACGGTGTCGACGGTTCGCCTTTTGACTTTAGAAGAGCGAGTAGAGGAAGTAGCTAAAATGTTGGCTGGGCAAAATGTAACAGAGGCGGCCCTTACCCAAGCTAGAGAATTATTGCAAACGAGGGAGAAATAAATGACAGACTATTATGTAATTGGAGATGTTCACGGAAAAGCAGGTATGCTGGAAGACCTTCTCAAAACATGGGATGGTCACACCCAGTTGCTCTTTCTAGGGGATTTGATTGACCGTGGTGAAGACAGTCGCCGTGTTCTAGAAATGGTCAAAGACTTGGTCGACAATCAAGGAGCTATCTGTCTATCAGGAAACCACGAGTATATGTTTCTGACTTGGCTCGATGACCCAGAAGAAAGCTATGACCATTATCGTCGCAATGGTGGAGATACAACTATTAACTCTATTTTAGGTCGTCCCTTGGATGCACCAGTTGATGGCGTAGAAGATGCCAAGCGTGTTGCGACTGAAGCGGCAGACTTGGTCGAATTTATTCGTCAAATGCCATTTGTGGTGGAGACAGACAAGTATATCTTTGTTCATGCGGGTATTGACTTGACCTTGGATGATTGGCATGAAACCACAGATTATAAGAAAGTCTGGCTCAGAAAGCCATTCCACGAAGCTGAAAATCATACTGGAAAAACGATTGTCTTTGGGCATACACCGGTTTATGGTTTGCTCAAGCAAGACCGAGGTACAGCTGAGCTTTGGATAACAGAGGATGGCAAGATTGGTATGGATGGAGGAGCTGTCTATGGTGGTGTCCTTCATGGAATCATCTTTACAGACCAAGGAATGACCGAACACCACTTTATCGAAAATGATGGCTTTATTGCCGAAGATTAGTACTCCTAGCAGGGTATGGTCTTGTCAAAATGTTAAAAACAATTTATAATTAATAGATACCCTGAAAGGAAGAGCATCATGAACTTAGAAGAATTAAAAAAACGACAGGAGAAGATTCGAAACTTCTCTATTATCGCCCATATTGACCATGGGAAATCAACGCTAGCAGACCGCATTTTGGAAAAGACGGAGACGGTTTCTAGTCGTGAAATGCAAGCCCAACTTCTGGATAGTATGGATCTTGAGCGTGAACGTGGGATTACCATTAAACTCAATGCCATTGAGCTTAATTACACTGCGAAAGATGGTGAGACCTATATTTTCCACTTGATTGACACACCTGGGCACGTGGACTTTACCTATGAAGTGTCGCGTTCACTAGCAGCCTGTGAAGGAGCAATTTTGGTGGTTGATGCGGCCCAAGGGATTGAAGCACAAACACTTGCCAACGTTTATCTAGCATTGGATAATGATTTGGAAATCTTGCCCGTCATTAACAAGATTGATCTACCAGCAGCTGATCCAGAGCGTGTTCGTACAGAGATTGAGGATGTCATCGGACTGGATGCCAGCGAAGCAGTCTTAGCTTCAGCCAAAGCTGGTATTGGTATTGAAGAAATTCTTGAGCAGATCGTTGAAAAAGTGCCAGCTCCAACTGGTGATGTTTCAGCTCCATTAAAAGCCTTAATTTTTGACTCAGTTTATGATGCCTATCGTGGGGTTATCCTCCAAGTGCGTGTCATGGATGGAGTGGTTAAACCTGGCGATAAGATTCAGCTCATGAGCAATGGCAAGACCTTTGATGTGACGGAGGTCGGTATTTTCACGCCGAAAGCAGTAGGGCGCGATTTTCTTGCGACTGGTGACGTTGGTTATATTGCGGCTTCTATCAAGACAGTTCAAGATACGCGCGTGGGTGATACAGTTACTCTAGCAAGCAATCCAGCAGCAGAACCGCTAGATGGATACAAGCAGATGAATCCTATGGTCTTTGCGGGTCTTTATCCAATCGAATCAAACAAATACAATGACCTTCGTGAAGCCCTTGAAAAATTGCAGCTCAACGATGCCAGCCTTCAGTTTGAACCAGAAACATCTCAGGCGCTGGGATTTGGTTTCCGTTGTGGATTCCTTGGACTTCTCCATATGGATGTTATCCAAGAGCGTTTAGAGCGTGAGTTCAACATTGATCTCATCATGACAGCTCCATCTGTTATCTATAAGGTTAACCAAACTGATGGTGAATCTATGGATGTGTCTAACCCCTCTGAATTTCCAGATCCAACCAAGATTGCGACTATTGAAGAACCGTATGTCAAGGCGCAAATCATGGTACCGCAGGAGTTTGTCGGAGCAGTGATGGAACTGGCTCAGCGCAAGCGTGGGGATTTTGTGACCATGGACTATATTGATGATAATCGTGTCAATGTTATCTATCAAATTCCACTTGCTGAAATCGTCTTTGACTTTTTTGATAAGCTCAAGTCTTCGACACGTGGTTATGCAAGCTTTGACTACGAATTGTCAGAGTATCGCCCATCTAAACTGGTCAAAATGGATATTCTTCTCAATGGAGACAAGGTGGATGCCCTCAGCTTTATCGTTCACAAGGATTTTGCCTACGAACGTGGGAAACTCATCGTGGATAAGCTCAAGAAAATCATCCCTCGTCAACAATTTGAGGTGCCGATTCAAGCAGCTATTGGGCACAAAATCGTGGCTCGTACTGATATCAAGGCCCTTCGTAAGAACGTACTTGCCAAGTGTTACGGTGGTGACGTTTCTCGTAAACGCAAACTCCTTGAAAAACAAAAAGCTGGTAAGAAACGCATGAAAGCTATCGGATCAGTAGAAGTCCCACAAGAAGCCTTCCTTAGCGTCTTGAGCATGGATGAAGAATAGAAATAAAAAAACTCTTGAAGATTTTTCAAGAGTTTTTGCTTTAAATGAGAGTGATAAAATCGGAAGCTAACAGAATCGATTAGGTTAGAATTTGACAGAAGTCCTTATTTTTCTTATAATGCAGATGGAAAGGTGGTAGGATGAAAAAATTATTAATTTTAGGTACTGTAGTTACTGTTAGTGCTTTTTTAGCTTCATGCTCCAATAAATCGCAAACAGCAACCGAAGAAAGTTCGACTGCGGTTGTTAGTTCTTCAAGAAGTCAGGAAACGAATAGCACTAGTTCTGCTGTTTCTGAAGCGAAAAAGGAAGAGACGCAAATCATCGGTTCGAATGAATATGGATTTGTCAAGGTACCCAAATCATGGGTTCGATTCCATGAAGTAGAAGGTGGAAATGATATACAGTATTGAGATGGAACAGATATCAACATTGTTACGCTGAATACCTTTAAGGCTGAGCAGTTCAATATCAGCGAAGAAGAATATGCTAAACTGGATGTTGTGACTGTCTCATCTAGTATTTTAACTTCCAAAGAACAAAGCTCTGATTTCAGTAAGGTTTGGAGCTCCAAATCGACCATTGGAGGCTATGAAGCCTATGTTGTCAATGCAATTGCTAAGTCAGGGAAATACCTCGTTACTTGGGTTTTCCGATCAAATGATGGTAAAATCCGCTATGTTTCACTTGAAGGGGATGGGGAAACTTTAAAAACAATCTTACCGATGGTTGAAAGTAGCTGGTCAACTACTAAATCTGAATAAATGAAAAAAAGAAGATCCTTGGTCTTCTTTTTATTTTTTTTACGAATAGATAGATGAGTAGAAAAAGAAATGGAGTTGTATATGAAGATCACAAACTATGAGATTTACAAATTGAGAAAAGCTGGGCTGACCAATCAACAAATTTTAACAGTTCTTGAATACGATGAGACTGTAGATCAGGAGCTCTTGCTAGGTGAGATTGCAGAAATATCGGGGTGTCGTAATCCTGCAGTCTTTATGGAACGCTATTTCCAGATAGATGATGCTCAGTTGGAGAAAGAGTTTCAGAAATTTCCATCATTCTCGATTCTTGATGACTGTTATCCTTGGGATCTGAGTGAGATTTATGATGCTCCAGTGCTCTTGTTTTATAAAGGAAATTTGGACTTGTTGAAGTTTCCAAAGGTTGCCGTTGTAGGGAGTCGTTCATGTTCTAGTCAGGGAGCAAAGTCGGTTCAGAAAGTCATTCAAGGTTTGGAAAACGAGTTAATTGTGGTCAGTGGTTTAGCCAAAGGGATTGATACGGCTGCTCATATGGCTGCACTCCAGAATGGAGGAAGAACGATTGCCGTCATTGGAACAGGATTGGATGTTTTTTATCCCCGAGCCAATAAACGTTTGCAGGAACACATTGGCAATCACCATTTGGTACTTAGCGAGTACGGACCTGGTGAAGAACCCTTGAAATTTCACTTTCCAGCTCGTAATCGCATCATTGCTGGACTATGCCGTGGCGTTATTGTAGCAGAGGCAAGGATGCGTTCAGGGAGTCTCATCACCTGTGAGCGAGCTATGGAAGAAGGGCGTGATGTTTTTGCCATTCCAGGAAACATTTTAGATGGCCATTCAGATGGCTGTCACCATCTGATCCAAGAGGGAGCAAAGCTGATTTCCAGTGGTCAAGTTGTGTTGGCTGAGTTTGAATTTTAAGGAGAAATTTGTTCACTCAGATAAACTTTTCTTCTATATATAGGACTTAGGTCTTGACAGCTATAGAAAAATGGTTTACACTTTATAAAGTTTATTACTTTGAAAAGGTGTGATAGTGTGGCTACGGCAACAAAGAAGAAAAAATCAACAGTTAAGAAAAATCTAGTCATCGTGGAGTCGCCTGCTAAAGCGAAAACGATTGAGAAATACCTAGGCAGAAATTACAAGGTTTTAGCCAGTGTCGGGCATATCCGTGATTTGAAAAAATCCAGTATGTCAGTCGACATTGAAAATAACTATGAACCGCAGTATATCAATATCCGAGGCAAAGGCCCTCTCATCAATGATCTGAAAAAAGAAGCCAAAAAGGCTAATAAAATCTTTCTGGCAAGTGACCCGGACCGTGAAGGAGAAGCAATTTCCTGGCATTTGGCTCACATTCTCAACTTGGATGAGAATGATGCCAACCGTGTAGTCTTTAATGAAATCACCAAGGACGCTGTAAAAAATGCCTTTAAAGAACCTCGCAAGATTGACATGGACTTGGTCGATGCCCAACAAGCTCGTCGTGTCTTAGACCGCTTGGTCGGGTATTCAATTTCGCCAATTTTGTGGAAAAAAGTCAAGAAGGGCTTATCAGCAGGACGCGTGCAGTCAGTTGCCCTTAAGCTCATCATTGACCGTGAAAATGAAATCAATGCCTTCCAACCGGAAGAATACTGGACAATTGATGGTGTCTTTAAAAAGGGAACCAAGCAATTTCAGGCTTCTTTCTATGGTATGAATGGCAAAAAGATGAAATTGACCACCAATGAAGAAGTCAAAGAAGTTTTGTCCCATTTGACTAGTAAAGATTTCACAGTAGACCAGGTAGATAAGAAAGAACGCAAACGCAATGCGCCCCTACCGTATACAACTTCAACCATGCAGATGGATGCGGCTAACAAAATCAATTTCCGTACTCGAAAGACTATGATGGTGGCTCAGCAGCTTTATGAAGGGATCAATATCGGATCAGGTGTGCAAGGTTTGATTACCTATATGCGTACAGACTCGACTCGTATCAGTCCTGTGGCTCAGAACGAAGCAGCAAGCTATATTAACGACCGCTTTGGTAGCAAGTATTCCAAGCATGGTAGCAAGGTCAAGAATGCCTCAGGTGCTCAGGATGCCCACGAAGCCATTCGTCCATCTAGTGTCTTTAACACACCAGAAAGCATCGCTAAGTACTTGGACAAAGACCAGCTCAAGCTCTATACTCTTATCTGGAACCGTTTTGTGGCCAGCCAGATGACAGGCGCTATCTTTGATACCATGGCTGTTAAGCTATCTCAAAATGGAGTTCAGTTTGCGGCAAATGGAAGCCAAGTTAAGTTTGATGGTTATCTTGCTATCTACAACGACTCTGACAAGAACAAGATGTTGCCAGATATGGCTGTTGGAGATGTGGTCAAGCAGGTCAATAGCAAGCCAGAACAACATTTCACTCAACCTCCTGCTCGCTATTCGGAAGCGACTCTTATCAAGACCTTGGAGGAAAATGGGGTTGGACGTCCGTCAACCTACGCTCCAACCATTGAAACCATCCAAAAACGTTACTACGTTCGTCTGGCAGCTAAACGTTTTGAACCGACAGAACTGGGAGAAATTGTCAATAAACTCATCGTTGAATACTTCCCAGATATCGTAAACGTGACCTTCACAGCTGAGATGGAAGGAAAACTGGATGATGTCGAAGTTGGTAAAGAGCAGTGGCAACGTGTTATTGACGCCTTTTACAAACCATTCTCTAAAGAAGTAGCCAAGGCTGAATTCGAAATGGAAAAAATCCAGATCAAGGATGAGCCAGCTGGATTTGACTGTGAAGTTTGTGGCAGTCCAATGGTGATTAAGCTCGGTCGTTTTGGTAAATTCTATGCTTGTAGCAATTTTCCAGATTGCCGTCATACACAAGCGATTGTCAAAGAGATTGGTGTCGAGTGTCCAAGCTGTCATCAAGGACAAATCATCGAACGCAAAACCAAGCGTAATCGTATCTTCTATGGTTGCAATCGTTACCCAGAATGTGAATTTACTTCCTGGGACAAACCAATTGGCCGTGACTGTCCAAAATGCGGACACTTCCTTGTGGAGAAAAAAGTCCGTGGTGGTGGTAAGCAGGTTGTATGTAGTAATGGCGACTACGAAGAAGAGAAAATTAAATAAAATGCAGAGTCCTGAAAATGAATTTCAGGCTCTTTTTACTTGAAGCTTGACAAATTTCCCCCTTGTGTGCGAAACTAGAGGAAGAGTAATTTATCTAGGAGAAATCATGCGTATCATTTATCTCTGTATTGGCTTTATTTCGCTGGCTTTAGCTGTTATTGGAGTTGTCCTACCACTTTTACCAACAACCCCCTTTCTTTTGTTAGCTATCGCTTGTTTTTCAAAATCTTCTAAGCGTTTTGAAGACTGGCTTTATCATACAAAGCTTTATCAGACTTATGTAGCGGACTTTCGGGAAACCAAGTCAATAGCGCGAGAACGAAAGAAAAAAATCATCGTATCTAGCTATATCTTGATGGGAATTTCTATTTATTTTGCCCCTCTTTTGCCAGTCAAAATTGGTCTGGGAGCCTTGACTATCTTTATCACCTACTATCTCTTTAAAGTCATTCCTGACAAAGAATAGATAAAAATAGTAGTTATTTGCCTTGGTAAAAATGAAAGCATATTTAAAATAATATGATATAATAAATTCAAAGAAAACATCAAGGAGAATCAAATGATTTACGAATTTTGCGCTGAAAATGTGACCTTGCTTGAAAAAGCGATGCAGGCTGGAGCTCGTCGAATCGAACTTTGTGATAATCTAGCTGTAGGAGGAACAACGCCAAGTTATGGAGTGACCAAGGCAGCGGTTGAATTGGCAGCTAATTATGATAGCACCATCATGACTATGATTCGTCCCCGTGGTGGCGACTTTGTCTATACTGATCTTGAAATAGCGATCATGCTAGAAGACATTCGTTTGACTGCACAGGCTGGAAGTCAAGGGGTTGTATTTGGGACATTAACTGCTGATAAAAAGTTAGATAAGCCTAATCTTGAGAAGCTGATTGCCGCATCTAAAGGAATGGAAATTGTCTTTCACATGGCCTTTGATGAATTGAGTGATGAAGATCAGTTGGAAGCCATTGACTGGCTCAGCCAAGCCGGAGTAACTCGTATCCTAACTCGTGCTGGTGTGTCTGGAGACTCGCTAGAAAAACGTTTTGCTCACTATCACAGAATTTTGGAACATGCAAAAGGTAAAATTGAAATCTTACCAGGTGGGGGGATTGACTTGGATAACCGTCAAACCTTTATTGACCAGCTGGGCGTGACACAATTGCATGGAACCAAGGTTGTCTTTTAAAAAATAGAAAGGAACTGCTAGCTTTTGGTAGCAGTTTTCACTTATGTTTGAAATTTTTAAATCTTACCAGTTTAATAAAGAAAAAGCTCATGCCTATGGTTTTGTAGAAAATGGGGAAGTCTGGACCTATAGTTGCCAGATTTTGCAGGGTGACTTTTACATGGCAGTCTCTATCACTCCTGATAATGTGAGTTTTCAAGTTTTTGATCAGGAAACGGGTGACCTCTATCCTCAAGTACATATGGAAAGTATGCGTGGGAGTTTTGTTGCAAGTGTCCGTGAGGCTTGTTTGGAGATTCTTTACCAGATTCGGAAGGCTTGCTTTGATGTGCAGGATTTTATCTGTCCTCAGACTAAGCGTATCATGGATCAGATTCAGGAAAAGTATGGTGATCAGTTGGAGTATCTGTGGGAAAAGTCGCCTGATACAGCTGTATTGCGTCATGAAGGCAATCAAAAGTGGTATGCTGTTTTGATGAGAATCCCATGGGATAAGCTGGAAAAGGGCAGAGAAGGCCTAGTCGAAGCAGTCAACCTCAAACATGACCAAGTAGCTGACTTGCTTTCAAAAAAAGGCATTTATCCAGCCTTTCATATGAACAAACGCTACTGGCTTAGTCTGGCGCTTGATGATAGTTTGCAAGATGAAGAAGCGTTAGAACTTGTCGAAAGAAGTTGGAACTTGACCGTGAAAAAATAAAGAAATTCACTTGAGTTTTCAAACACTTTCAATTAGCAAAATATTCTTTACTGAAGAAATTTTCAGAAAATAATGGATTTTTTCTTGACAAGTGTTTTTAGCTATGCTAAAATACTAAACAAGATATCAAACGAAGGAGAAAGTCAAACATGAAAACAGCTAAGTTTAATCAATTTGCTTTGTTGTTGAGGTACTCGGGCTAGTGCAAAAGCATTAGTCCTGTTTGGCTTACCAAGCGGGAGTAAATCAACATCTCGCTTGGGCTTCTGAGCGAGATGTTTTTTTAAAACCACATTTGGAAAAGGGGAAATCTTATGCGTAAAGTTGAATTTTTTGATACAAGCCTTCGTGATGGGGAACAAACACCTGGTGTTAACTTCTCAATAAAGGAAAAAGTTTCCATTGCAAGACAGCTGGAGAAATGGGGAATTTCTGTAATTGAAGCTGGTTTTCCGGCTGCTAGTCCAGATTCATTTATAGCCGTTCAAAAAATTGCTAGAGCCATGAAAAAAACAGCAGTGACAGGATTAGCTCGTTCTGTAAAATCTGATATTGATGCTTGTTATGAGGCTCTTAAGGATGCCAAGTATCCACAAATTCATGTCTTTATCGCTACCAGTCCGATTCACCGCAAGTATAAGCTCAATAAGAGCAAGGAAGAGATTTTAGAAGCTATCAAGGAGCATGTTTCTTATGCACGTTCTAAGTTTGAGGTTGTCGAGTTCTCTCCTGAAGATGCGACTAGGACAGAGTTGAATTTCCTCTTACAAGTCGTTCAAACAGCGGTCGATGCAGGTGCATCTTATATCAATATCCCTGACACAGTTGGCTTTACGACTCCAGAAGAGTTTGCACGCATCTTTGATCACTTGACTGAAAATATTAAATCAGATCATAAAGTTGTCTTTGGTGTCCACTGTCACGATGATCTCGGTATGGCAACTGCAAATACTTTGACAGCAATTAAACACGGTGCTGGACGTGTCCAGGGAACTATTAATGGTATCGGTGAACGCGCAGGTAATGTTGCTCTTGAAGAAGTAGCTGTTGCTTTGAAGATTCGTGAGGATTTCTTCCAAGCAACTAGTGATATTGTTTTGGATGAAACAATGAATACGTCAGAAATGGTTTCTCGCTTCTCTGGTATTCCAGTTCCTAAAAACAAGGCTGTCGTTGGTGGTAATGCCTTTTCTCATGAATCTGGTATTCACCAAGATGGAGTTCTTAAAAATCCTCTCACTTATGAGATCATCACACCTGAATTGGTTGGTGTTAAGAGCAATAGCCTTCCGCTTGGAAAATTGTCTGGTCGCCATGCCTTTGTTGAAAAACTAAGAGATTTGGCCCTAGACTTTACTGAAGAAGACATCAAACCACTCTTTGCTAAGTTTAAGGCACTAGCGGATAAGAAACAAGAAATCACAGATGCAGATATTCGAGCTCTGGTAGCTGGAACCATGGTTGAAAATCCAGAAGGATTCCACTTTGATGATTTACAACTTCAAACCCATGCGGAAAATGACATTGAAGCCCTCGTTAGCCTAGCTAATATGGATGGTGAAAAAGTCGAATTTAATGCAACAGGGCAAGGTTCCGTTGAAGCGATCTTTAACGCTATCGATAAGTTCTTTAACCAATCTGTCCGCTTGGTGTCCTACACTATTGACGCGGTAACAGATGGAATCGATGCCCAAGCTCGTGTCTTGGTCACTGTTGAAAACAGAGATACAGAAACCATCTTTAACGCAGCAGGTCTTGATTTCGATGTATTGAAGGCTTCGGCTATTGCTTATATCAATGCCAATACTTTTGTTCAAAAAGAGAATGCAGGTGAGATGGGGCATAGCGTTTCCTACCGAGACATGCCTAGTGTGTAAAGGAGAAGGCTATGACAAAGAAAATAGTAGCTCTAGCAGGGGATGGAATCGGTCCAGAAATCATGGAAGCTGGTTTAGCGGTTCTGGAAGCTCTAGCTTCAAAAACAGGATTTAACTATGAGATAGACAGACGCCCCTTTGGAGGTGCGGGTATTGATGCTGTGGGGCATCCCTTACCTGATGAAACCCTTAAGGCATGTAGAGAAGCAGATGCTATTCTCCTTGCGGCTATCGGTAGTCCTCAGTATGATGGAGCATCGGTTCGGCCTGAACAAGGCTTGCTGGCTCTTCGTAAGGAACTCAATCTTTATGCCAATATTCGCCCTGTTAAGATTTTTGATAGTCTCAAGCATTTGTCACCTCTCAAACCGGAACGAATTGCTGGTGTAGACTTTGTCGTGGTGCGTGAGTTGACAGGTGGAATTTACTTTGGGGATCATATCCTTGAAGAGCGAAAAGCGCGTGATATCAACGACTACAGCTATGAGGAAGTAGAGCGGATCATTCGCAAGGCATTTGAAATCGCAAGAAGTCGCAGAAAAATCGTTACTAGTATCGATAAGCAAAATGTTCTAGCGACTTCAAAACTCTGGCGGAGAGTAGCTGAGGAAGTCGCTCAGGATTTCCCAGATGTAACCTTGGAACACCAGTTGGTGGACTCAGCTGCCATGCTCATGATTACCAATCCTGCCAAGTTTGATGTCATCGTTACGGAAAATCTTTTCGGAGATATTCTATCTGATGAATCAAGCGTTCTATCTGGCACGCTTGGAGTCATGCCATCAGCTAGTCATTCTGAAATAGGTCCAAGTCTTTATGAACCTATTCATGGTTCGGCACCTGATATTGCAGGTCAAGGAATTGCCAATCCTATTTCCATGATTTTGTCAGTTGCCATGATGTTGAGAGATAGCTTTGGACGTTATGAGGATGCGGAGCGTATCGAACGTGCTGTTGAAGCTAGTTTAGCGGCTGGCATTTTAACAAGAGATATTGGAGGACAGGCTTCGACCAAGGAAATGACAGAAGCTATCATTGAAAGATTATGAAGATAAATGAAGGAATAACACTTGCCCTCTTGATTTGGAATTTGCTGGTTTTCTTGATTTATGGCATTGACAAATCCAAGGCAAGAAGAGGTGCTTGGCGCGTCCCAGAGAAAATCTTACTCATTTTAGCCTTTACTTTTGGTGGTTTTGGTGCCTGGTTGGCAGGAATCACCTTTCACCACAAGACTAGAAAATGGTACTTTAAAACAGTTTGGTTTCTAGGGATGGTGACCACACTAGTAGCCTTATATTTTATTTGGAGGTAATGGATGGCAGGAAAATCGATTTTTGATAAATTATGGGACCGTCATGTCATCACAGGAGAAGAAGGGCAGCCCCAACTCATGTATGTGGACCAGCACTATATTCATGAAGTGACTAGTCCCCAAGCTTTTCAAGGATTACGAGATGCGGGGCGCAGATTGAGACGGCCCGACTTGACATTCGGAACCTTTGACCACAATGTACCAACGGTCAATATCTACGATATTCGAGATGTCATTTCTAAGGCTCAAATTGATAAGCTTGCTGAAAATGTTGAGGAGTTTGGGATTGAACATGCTGCCCATGGTTCTGAAAAGCAGGGGATCGTTCACATGGTAGGTCCAGAAACAGGACGGACCCAACCAGGAAAATTCATCGTCTGTGGAGACAGTCATACAGCTACTCACGGAGCTTTCGGGGCTATCGCCTTTGGGATTGGGACCAGTGAGGTCGAGCATGTCTTTGCTACCCAGACCCTTTGGCAGGTCAAACCCAAGAAAATGCTGGTAGAGTTCACTGGTGTTCCTCAAAAAGGAGTCTATTCTAAGGATTACATTCTCGCCTTAATTGCCAAGTACGACGTTGCCTGTGGTGTTGGCTATGTGGTTGAATATCGTGGACAAGCAATTGATGCACTGACCATGGAAGAGAGAATGACCATCTGCAATATGTCTATCGAGTTTGGCTCCAAGATGGGAATCATGAATCCAGATCAGACCACCTATGACTATCTCAAGGGACGGGAATGCGTTCCCAAAGCTTTCGAGGAGGCTGTGGCTGATTGGAAAACCCTAGTCAGCGATGATGATGCTGTTTATGATAAAGTTATCCGGATGGATGTCTCAGACTTGGCTCCTATGGTGACCTGGGGAACCAATCCTGCTATGGGCGTCGACTTTGACAGTAGCTTCCCAGAAATCAAGGATATGAACGATGAGCGTGCTTATCATTACATGGACTTGGAGCCTGGTCAAAAGCCAGCGGACATTGAACTAGGTTATATCTTTATCGGGTCTTGTACCAATGCTCGTCTCAGTGACTTACAGCTGGCTGCGCGATTTGTCAAAGGGAAGAAAATTGCTCCCAATCTAACAGCAATCGTAGTACCAGGTTCTCGTCCTGTCAAACGAGCTGCTGAGAAGTTGGGCTTGGATAAGGTCTTCCTAGACGCTGGCTTTGAATGGAGAGACCCAGGTTGTTCTATGTGCCTAGGGATGAATCCCGACAAGGTCCCTGATGGTGTCCACTGTGCCTCAACCAGTAACCGAAACTTTGAAGACAGACAAGGATTTGGTGCTAAAACCCATCTCTGCAGTCCAGCTATGGCAGCTGCGGCGGCTATCGCAGGGCGCTTCGTAGATGTTCGGCAAATGCCAGAGGCCCAGTAAGGAGAGGATATGGAGAAATTTACAGTTTATACGGGAACGACCGTTCCTCTCATGAACGATAACATCGACACCGACCAAATACTCCCCAAGCAGTTTCTCAAGTTGATTGATAAAAAAGGCTTTGGTAAGTACCTCATGTATGCTTGGCGTTATCTAGACGACAAGTATACTGAGGACCCAGACTTTGTTTTTAACCGACCTGAATATCGTAAAGCTAGTATTCTCATCTCAGGGGATAACTTTGGGGCAGGTTCTTCGAGAGAACACGCAGCTTGGGCTCTAGCCGACTATGGTTTTAAGGTTGTGATTGCAGGATCTTTTGGGGACATTCATTACAATAATGAACTCAATAATGGCATGTTGCCTATTGTTCAGCCTAGGGAGGTTAGAGAAAAGCTAGCCCAACTCAAACCGACCGATCAGGTAACTGTAGACTTGGAACAACAAAAAATCATCTCACCAGTTGGAGAATTCACTTTCGAAATCGATAGCGAGTGGAAACACAAACTTTTAAATGGTTTGGATGATATCGGTATTACCTTGCAGTATGAAGATTTGATTGCTGCTTATGAAAAACAACGCCCATCCTATTGGCAGGATTAGAAAAAATAGAAAAGGAACTATAGAACTATGACAAAACACATTCAATGGAACGGAACACTTTCTCAAGAAGGCTATGACATTTTAAAAGGTGAGGGCGGATGTATTGTTTGTCCTACAAAAGTTGGTTACATTATCATGACGAGCGATAAGGCAGGTCTTGAGCGTAAGTTTGAGGCTAAAGAACGTAATCGTAACAAGCCAGGTGTTGTACTTTGTGGTAGCATGGACGAGCTACGCGCTTTAGCACAACTCAACCCAGAAATTGAAGCCTTCTACCAAAAACATTGGGACGAAGACATTCTCCTCGGTTGTATCCTTCCTTGGAAACCAGAAGCTTTTGAAAAACTCAAAGCATACGGTGATGGTCGTGAAGAACTCATGACAGACGTTCGTGGTACTAGCTGTTTTGTCATCAAGTTTGGTAAAGCTGGTGAACAGTTGGCTGCCAAACTCTGGGAAGAAGGTAAAATGGTCTACGCCTCATCAGCTAACCCATCTGGTAAAGGAAACCGCGGTAAGGTGGAAGGTATCGGAGAACGTATCGAAGGAGCAGTGGACCTTGTCATCGAAGCAGACGACTATGTGGCATCCATCCAACCCGATAAAACGATTGAAACGCGCTACGAGCAAGGTGTGATGGTATCTATGGTCGATAAAGACGGAAAACTCATCCCAGAACAAGGAGGAGACCGTTCAATCTCACCAGCTCCAGTTGTTATCCGCAAAGGGCTTGACATTGATAAAATCATGATGCATTTGTCAGATACCTTTAACTCATGGGACTACCGTCAAGGTGAGTATTATTAAGATTGAAGAAGAGGAGAGAATTTAATCTCTCCTCTTTCTCTCTCAATTTTACAAGCAAAAACCGAACAATATAATTTGATTATTAAAAATATTTGACAAAAACTGTACTTTGGGTTATAATAAATCAAGGAAACGTCGGAAAAAGGCGTAGAGATGCGCAAGCATAGGTAGGTCATTACAAAAGAAACGAGACATCGATATGTTAAATGAATTTCCAATTTTTGATTACGAAGATATTCAGTTGATCCCAAATAAATGTGTCATTAAAAGCCGTGCAGAAGCAGACACAAGCGTCACACTTGGAAATCACACTTTCAAACTACCTGTTGTACCTGCAAATATGCAGACGATTTTGGATGAGAATGTTGCAGAGCAATTGGCTAAAGGCGGATACTTCTACATTATGCACCGTTTTGATAAAGCGGGGCGCATTCCTTTTATCAAGCGTATGCACGATCAAGGGCTCATTGCTTCTATTTCAGTCGGGGTCAAGGATTACGAGTATGATTTCGTTAGCCAACTCAAGGCTGATGCTCCGGAATATATTACGATTGACATTGCTCACGGTCATGCGGATAGCGTGATTTCTATGATTCAACACATCAAGAAAGAATTGCCAGATACTTTTGTCATTGCTGGGAATGTGGGAACACCAGAAGCAGTGCGTGAACTGGAAAATGCCGGTGCGGATGCTACTAAGGTTGGAATCGGTCCTGGTAAGGTTTGTATCACCAAGGTCAAGACTGGTTTTGGTACAGGTGGCTGGCAGTTGGCTGCCCTTCGCTGGTGTGCTAAGGCTGCGCGCAAACCGATTATCGCTGATGGTGGGATTCGTACTCATGGCGATATTGCCAAATCTATCCGTTTCGGTGCTAGCATGGTCATGATCGGTTCCCTATTTGCAGGACATATCGAAAGCCCGGGGAAAACGATCGAAGTTGATGGGGAACAGTTCAAAGAATACTATGGTTCAGCTTCTCAATACCAAAAGGGAGCATATAAAAATGTGGAAGGTAAGCGCATCTTACTGCCTGCCAAAGGACACTTGCAAGATACCCTTACTGAGATGGAGCAGGACTTGCAAAGTGCCATTTCCTACGCAGGTGGACGAAAAGTTGCCGACCTTAAACATGTTGATTATGTTATCGTGAAAAACTCTATCTGGAACGGGGATGCATCTCACTAAGAGACACTTAGTCCACCAATAAAAAACTTGTTATTAGAGCAAATTTCTGTTATAATAAGACAAGTTTCCACCCTTAGTGTAATGGATATCACGTAAGATTCCGGTTCTTGAGATGGGGGTTCGATTCCCTCAGGGTGGATGTGAAAAGCCTATGAAAGCCTTAATAAGGCTTTTTTCTTTATCTCGCCCCAAGTTTTCCCCTAAAAATGAAAAGTTTGTTCTAAAAAATGCTCAAATCCCCTCTAGTCCCGTTTTAAAGTGACTCAGGGGGCTTTTTTTGTTATAATAAAAGAGACTGTTATCAGTTAGAAAGAGGTTGGTATGAAAGAATTACAAACTGTACTAAAGAAGCGTTTTGCAATCGAATTTGCAGACAAAAATTTACTGGAAACGGCCTTTACTCATACGAGTTATGCCAATGAGCACCGCCTCTTAAAAATTTCACACAATGAGCGCTTGGAATTTTTAGGAGACGCTGTTCTGCAATTATTGATTTCAGAATATCTTTATAAAAAATATCCTAGGAAACCAGAGGGAGATTTGTCTAAACTCCGTGCTATGATTGTCCGTGAGGAGAGTTTGGCTGGTTTTGCGCGTGATTGCCAGTTTGATCAGTTTATCAAGCTAGGAAAAGGGGAAGAAAAGTCTGGTGGGCGCAATCGTGACACCATTCTTGGCGATGCCTTTGAAGCCTTTCTGGGTGCTTTGCTTTTAGACAAGGATGTTGCTAGGGTAAAAGAGTTCATCTATCAAGTCATGATTCCCAAGGTTGAAGCAGGTGACTTTGAAATGATTAAGGATTACAAGACGCACCTTCAAGAGTTACTCCAGGTCAATGGAGATGTGGATATTCGCTACCAGGTGACCTCTGAGACGGGCCCTGCCCATGATAAGGTTTTTGATGTAGAAGTTCTGGTTGAAGGAAAGAGTATTGGAAAAGGTCAAGGTCGTTCTAAAAAATTGGCAGAACAAGAAGCCGCCAAAAATGCAGTTGAGAAAGGGCTGGATTCATGTATTTAAAGGAGATTGAGATTCAGGGATTCAAGTCCTTTGCTGACAAGACCAAGGTCGTTTTTGACCAAGGTGTGACAGCTGTCGTTGGGCCCAATGGTTCTGGGAAGTCAAATATCACAGAAAGTTTGCGATGGGCCTTGGGAGAGTCTAGTGTCAAGAGTCTTCGTGGAGGCAAGATGCCTGACGTTATCTTTGCTGGAACTGAAAGTCGCAAACCACTCAATTATGCCTCTGTTATCGTGACCTTGGACAATGAAGATGGCTTCATCAAGGATGCAGGGCAAGTCATTAAGGTAGAACGCCATATCTATCGTAGTGGAGATAGCGAGTATCGAATTGATGGCAAGAAAGTGCGCTTGCGTGATATTCATGACCTCTTCTTGGATACAGGTTTGGGACGGGATTCCTTCTCCATCATTTCCCAAGGGAAGGTTGAGGAGATTTTTAACTCCAAGCCCGAAGAACGCCGAGCTATTTTTGAAGAAGCTGCTGGGGTTTTAAAATACAAGACTCGTCGTAAAGAAACAGAAAGCAAACTGCAACAAACTCAAGACAATCTCGACCGCTTAGAGGACATTATCTACGAGTTGGACAATCAAATCAAGCCCCTTGCAAAACAAGCTGAGAATGCGCGCAAGTTTCTCGACTTGGATAGTCAACGTAAGGCGATTTACTTGGATGTACTGGTTGCCCAAATCAAGGAAAACAAGGCTGAACTAGAGCTGACAGAAGAAGAGCTAACGCAAGTTCAGGAACTTTTGACTAGCTATTACCAAAAGCGTGAAGAGTTAGAAGAGGAAAATCAAACTCTTAAAAAGAAACGCCAAGATCTCCAAGCTGAAATGGCTAAAGACCAAGGAAGATTAATGGATTTGACTAGTTTGATCAGTGACTTAGAGCGAAAACTAGCCCTATCCAAACTGGAATCTGAGCAAGTAGCCCTTAATCAACAAGAAGCGCAAGCCCGTTTGGCGACTCTGGAAGATAAGAGAAAGGCTCTAAGTAAGGAAAAGGCTGAAAAAGAAGCGAACTTGGAACAGTTAGAGAAAAGTCTAGCTGAAAACAACAAGGAACTCAATCGCCTAGAAGCAGAGTTGTTGGCATTTTCTGATGATCCTGACCAGATGATCGAGCTCTTGCGTGAACGTTTTGTCGCTCTTTTACAAGAAGAAGCGGATGTCTCAAACCAGTTGACTCGCATCGAGAATGAACTGGAGAACAGCCGTCAGCTGTCTCAAAAACAAGCAGATCAACTTGAGAAACTGAAAGAACAACTGGCTACAGCTAAAGAGAAGGCTAGTCAGCAAAAGGATGAGCTTGAAACTGCCAAGGAGCAGGTTCAGAAATTATTGGCTGACTACCAAGCTAGTGCCAAGGAGCAAGAGGAGCAGAAAGTTTCTTTCCAAGCCCAGCAGAGCCAACTCTTTGATCGTCTAGACAGTCTCAAAAACAAGCAGGCTAGAGCCCAAAGTTTGGAAAATATCCTAAGAAATCATAGCAATTTTTATGCGGGTGTTAAGAGTGTTCTTCAAGAAAAAGACCGCCTTGGTGGGATCGTTGGTGCAGTCAGTGAACATTTGACCTTTGATGTACATTATCAAACTGCCCTAGAAATTGCGCTTGGAGCTAGCAGTCAGCACATCATTGTAGAAGATGAAAACGCGGCAACAAAGGCGATTGATTTCCTAAAGCGCAATAGAGCTGGTCGTGCGACCTTTCTTCCATTGACGACGATCAAGGCGCGTACAATATCTAGTCAGAATCAAGATATTATCTCTGCAAGTTCAGGATTTCTGGGTATGGCAGATGAGTTGGTGTCGTTTGATAAGAGACTAGAAGCCATTTTTAAGAACTTGCTAGCAACGACAGCAATTTTTGACACTGTAGAACATGCGCGTACGGCAGCTCGACAAGTTCGCTATCAGGTTCGTATGGTGACACTGGATGGGACAGAGTTGCGTACAGGTGGTTCCTACGCGGGTGGTGCCAATCGTCAAAATAACAGTATCTTCATCAAGCCAGAACTAGAGCAATTACAAAAAGAAATTGCTGAGGAAGAAGCTAACTTGCGGTCAGAAGAAGCGAGTTTGAAGACCTTGCAAGATGAGATGGCGGTATTGGCAGAAAGATTAGAAGCTATCAAATCTCAGGGGGAGCAAGCTCGTATTCAGGAGCAAGGCTTGTACCTTGCTTATCAACAAACCAAGCAGCAGGTCGAAGAACTGGAAACGCTTTGGAAACTTCAAGAAGAGGAATTAAATCGCCTTACTGAAGGAGATTGGCAAGCGGACAAGGAAAAATGCCAAGAGCGCCTTGCTACTATCACCAGTGAAAAGCAAAATCTGGAAGCTGAGATTGAAGAGATTAAGTCTAACAAAAACGCTATTCAAGAACGTTATCAAAACTTGCAGGAACAGATTTCTCAAGCGCGCTTGCTTAAGTCAGAACTGCAAGGACAAAAGCGGTACGAAGTGACTGATATTGAACGCTTAGGCAAGGAACTGGATAATCTGGATATCGAGCAAGAGGAGATTCAGCGTCTCCTCCAAGAAAAGGTTGATAATCTTGAGAAGGTTGATACGGATTTGCTAAGTCAGCAGGTGGAAGAGGCCAAAACTCAGAAAACAAATCTCCAACAAGGTTTGATTCGTAAGCAGTTTGAGTTGGATGATATCGAAGGCCAGCTGGATGATATTGCCAGCCATTTGGATCAGGCTCGTCAGCAGAATGAGGAGTGGATTCGTAAACAAACGCGTGCTGAAGCCAAAAAGGAAAAGGTCAGCGAACGCTTGCGCTATCTACAAGCTCAATTAACTGACCAGTACCAGATCAGCTACACTGAGGCTCTAGAAAAGGCTCATGAACTGGAAAATCTCACTCTGGCAGAGCAAGAGGTTAAAGATCTTGAGAAAGCTATTCGCTCACTCGGTCCAGTCAATTTGGATGCTATTGAACAGTACGAAGAAGTCCACAATCGTTTGGATTTCCTCAATAGCCAACGAGATGATATTTTGTCTGCGAAAAACCTACTCCTTGAGACCATCACAGAGATGAATGATGAGGTTAAGGAACGATTCAAATCAACCTTTGAGGCGATTCGTGAGTCCTTTAAAGTGACATTTAGACAGATGTTTGGCGGTGGTCAGGCAGACTTGATATTGACTGAGGGCGATCTTTTAACTGCTGGTGTGGAGATTTCTGTCCAACCTCCAGGTAAGAAAATCCAGTCTCTCAATCTTATGAGTGGTGGTGAAAAAGCCCTATCAGCCTTGGCCTTGTTGTTCTCCATCATTCGAGTCAAAACTATTCCTTTTGTTATCTTGGACGAGGTAGAGGCAGCGCTGGACGAAGCCAATGTCAAACGTTTTGGGGATTACCTCAACCGCTTTGACAAGGATAGTCAGTTTATCGTCGTAACCCACCGTAAGGGGACGATGGCGGCAGCGGACTCTATCTATGGAGTTACCATGCAAGAATCAGGTGTTTCTAAGATTGTTTCGGTTAAGTTAAAAGATTTAGAAGAAACAATAGACTAGTTACCAAATGATAGCATCTCTTAGGAGGTGCTATTTTTTTAAACTAAAGTGCTAAATTTTCTCTTATGGTCAGTTCAGGCGCAAAAAACGACATTTGGGATTTCCTCTTAGCGAAAAGACTTTCTCTATGATATAATAGTTTCATGATTACAACAGTACCTATTAAGAACGAAAAAGATATTGCAGTACCAGGGAAAACAGTCCTTGTACTAGGTTATTTTGATGGCATACACAAGGGACATCAGAAACTCTTTGAAGTGGCCAGCAAGGCTTCGATGAAGGATTATCTGCCAGTTGTCGTAATGACCTTTACAGAGTCGCCAAAACTTGCCTTGCAACCATACCAACCTGAGCTTATGCTCCATATCGTCAATCATGAGGAACGGGAGCACAAGATGAAATGGCATGGGGTAGAGGCTCTTTTCTTACTTGACTTTAGTAGCAAATTTGCTAGTTTAACGGGTCAAGAATTCTTTGATACCTATGTTCGAGCTCTAAAACCAGCTATTATCGTAGCAGGATTTGACTATACTTTTGGCTCTGATAAGAAAACTGCGGATGAACTGAAGGACTATTTTGATGGAGAGATTATCATTGTTCCTCCGGTCGAGGACGAAAAGGGAAAGATTAGTTCCACACGGATTCGCCAAGCTATTCTTGATGGAGATGTCAAGGAAGTCAACCATCTACTCGGCACTCCGCTCCCATCTCGTGGCATGGTCGTTCACGGAAATGCTCGTGGGCGTACGATCGGTTATCCAACAGCCAACTTAGTCCTCAGAGATCGAACCTATATGCCAGCAGACGGTGTTTACGTAGTTGATGTAAAAGTACAACGTCAGAGATATCGTGGCATGGCAAGCGTTGGGAAAAATGTTACTTTCGATGGAGAAGAGCCACGTTTTGAAGTCAATATTTTTGACTTTTCAGATGATATTTACGGTGAGACCGTCATGGTCTACTGGCTGGACCGTGTCCGTGATATGGTCAAATTTGACTCCGTAGAGGAACTGGTAGACCAACTCCAGAAAGACGAAGAGATTGCTCGGAACTGGAAGGATAGAGACTCGGTCATTCAAGGGGCTCAGGTATAGAAAACGTCTGAATAAGTTTATAGAAGGTTTAGTTTATTTGATTGTAGTTTTGAAAGAGTGATATAATTCTTTTTAGTTCCCATAATTCCCTATTTTAGCATCTACTTATGCTCAGAATATAGACGAGGCTTTATTATGCAAACGCAAGAAGAAATGAATGTTCTGGTACCGGAAAAATTAGCAGAAATTGAGCGTGATTTCGATGTCAAAGTTTTGTGGGCTATCGAGTCTGGTAGTCGTGCCTGGGGATTTGAGTCTCCTGATAGTGACTTTGATGTGCGATTTATCTACAAACACAAGCAGGATTTTTATCTCCGTTTGAATGAACAGCGTGATGTTATCGAGCTACCAATTGACGATACTTGGGACGTGAGTGGCTGGGATTTAGACAAGACTTTAAAACTCCTTTATAAGTCTAATCCTACACTGTTTGAATGGTTACAGTCACCAATTGTTTATCAACAAACGGATTTTATTGAGCGCATACGTCCACTTGCCAACCAATATTTTTCTGAGAAGAAAATGCTCCACCATTACTTGAACACTGCTAGAACTCAAATGAATAAGTATCTTTCAGGAGACAAGGTCAAACCTAAAAAGTATTTCTATGCGCTGCGTCCTATTTTGGCCTGTCGTTGGATTGAAAAATACCATTCTGTTCCTCCAATTTTATTTGACGATTTGGTCAAAGAATTGCTTCCTGATGAGATGAAAGAGCATGTGTCAAGATTGCTTGATATCAAGGTAAATGGATCTGAAGGTATGGAAATTGATCCGATAATGCCAATTCAAGATTATATTTTAGCTAACATCCAAGAGTTGGATGCATACGTTCAAAGTGTTAGAGAGGAAAAGAAAGAGTGGAAAGCTCTAAATCAATTTTTCCTTGAAGAATTAGGCCACGACTGAGGTTTTTTATGGGTAAATGGACATGTAAATGTGGGCAAGCAATGAATGACCGCCGAGCGCCCGATCCAAATGCTTATTCAGTTTATTCGGATGAGTTGTTTGAAGAAATCATAAATAAAGCTGACGACCATAATAAAATTTCTTATGATGATATTTCTGAAGCATCATTTTATATGTGGAAGTGCCCCGAGTGTGGCAGTTTCATGGTTTTTGGCGAAGACGGGGAGAGAGAGCGCTTTACTTTTTATGAGCGCCAAGAAGTAGAAAAGGTAGAGCCTCTCTTTGATCCAGATCAAGAGTTAAATCTTGTTGTGGTTGAGTTTCAGGAGGGAGGGAATGGTTATACTTATATCTGTGATGACCCAAATATCCATATAGGACACGCTGTTATTGTCCCAGTCGGGAAGGAAAATACTGAAAAAACTGCTTTAGTTGTACAGAAGTATCATGCCCTACCAAAGGATATCACTTTTCCTGTTGAAAAGTTAAAACGTGTCATTCGTAGGTATTCACATTTCGACCCAATCACTTCGAAAAACGTTTGTAGAAATATAATAAAGCTGGGAAGAATTCTTGATGCTTGCTCCAAAAACGCTAACCCCAACTCTCAGCAAACATATTATAGTATCAAAACTCCTTTAGGCTATTTCTGGTTAGAATTAAATGGAGTTCCGATTCCAATGAAAATCACACAGATTCAAGTCAAAGATAAAAAGTACCAAGTTGATAGCGCCCTTTATATAAAGCCTTCAGAGATTAATTGTAGAAGATTCTATGAATTGGAGTTATGTGCAGATTTTGATATTGATGCCTCGAGATGGATCGATGTTCTCTCTGATGAAAATGTTTGGGGCAATATCTGGGAACTAAATGGTCTTCAATTTGGTATTACTGCAGGGGAGTCGCCAGAATTTGAAGACGAAGTTGTAGCAAGAAAGTATAGTCGTGTCCCACTTTATTATGACTGGCACCCTGAATTTGAAGATTATTATGGCTTCAGTTTAGCTTGGAAAAAATACGAGTCTGATAGCGATTTGTCAATTTTTTTCTATACAACGTAAGAAGCGGGAGGATATGTATGAATCAAGCATGGGATTTATTGTTTGAGGGTAAGATTAATGAGGCTAAAAAATTAGTTGAAGCTGATTTTTTATTGGAAACTTGCACAGATTTTAGTTTGTTAAATTTGATGGGGTATATTTATCTTGAAGAGCAAAAATACAACGAGTGCTTAAGTATCTATCAGCGTTACATTGACTTAGCACGAACTAAAAGCGACCCAGAAAATGAACATATAGGCTATCATCAGTTAGCCATGGTTTATCGTGAAATGAATGAATTTCAAACAGTCCTTTTCTATATCGAAAGAGAGCAAAAAGTCATTGAAGAAGCTTTTACAGAGGATACCCTCAAATCTTCTGTTAACAATTATGAGCAAGGTTATTTACGATTAAAGCTAGGGAAAGTAGTAGAAGCATTCATGTATATGGAACAGTCCTTAAAACAAGCTTTGCAAACAGATGATTTGATTGCCCAAGCTTGTGCTTATAGAGGTTTAGGAGAGATTGGTTCGATACAAAATCCTGAAGAATCACATGAAAATTTTTTACAAGCTATCGCTCTTTTTGAAAAGGCTGGCGATCAGATTGGTGCTCAAGAGGTTAGAAACTTACTAAATAATAAAAAGTAGCCTGTTTAGGCTACATTTTTATTGAAACACGCGATAGACATAAGGATTTTCTGGTTTGTCTACTTTTGTGAAACTCTCAACCTCTAGTGTTGGGAGTTTTTGTTTGAGTTCTTTATGGTAATGGAGGGTCAGGGTTCCTCTGGCGGTAATCCAGGTATTGTCAGGATACTGGCGTGAGTTTCCCTTGGTCAGGAGTCCATATACTCCAGAGTCTGCGATACAGTGGATGATTCCAAAGCGAAAGAGGAACTGGCTATCTGGGTGGCTAGGATCGTTATAAACAAAGCCTGTAAACTCGATTTTCTTTCCTTCAAACTCTTGAGGATAGTCATAGAGAACTTCCATGACTTCCATATAGTTTTCATCAGTGATTTGAATGGTTGGTTGGGTGAGGTATTTGTCAGCTGTAGACCTCATTTCCTTTTCATAAGCAGATTTGGAAAAATAGGTGCTGGTATCGGGTTTGAGGTATTGACTGGATGTTCCTTCGCTTGCCTGAATGGCTGTGTCGATTCCCTCAGCAAGTGGGAAATGATATCCCTTAGCAGATACGGTTCTCGAGTCCAAACTTACTGTCGGAAAGGCAACTCCAATCAAGAGAGGTAGTGACAGTAACAGGATGCTGATTTGTCTAGCTCGACGACTTTCCATATGGCTGTGAGAGTTGATTTTCTTAATCCAGATGTAGAATTGGACTAGAGCCAACAGAAGGGAAAGGATCATGGAGATATAGACTAGATAGGAATAGTGGAGGTTAATGTAGTGACTGAGCTTGCCAGATAGCTGCAGATAAAGGGTCAGAGCAAAATAACCTAGTAGAATGATAAATCGGATCATAGCATCACCCCCAACATGTAAGAATAAAGCAAGACAAGCACTGTCACGATGCCCATGAATTGCCAGATGAAGTTGATTTTGAGGTAGTGTTTCATCATGAGGAGATTTTTGATATCAAGCATGGGGCCAATGACCAGAAAAGCAAGGACTGGCGCTAGGCCAAAGCTCGAGAGGAGAGAAGCACCGATAAAGGCGTCCGCCTCGCTACAAAGAGAGAGGAGAAAGGCTAAAAACATGAGCAAGAGAATCGCAAGGACTGGACTTGCGCTGATAGAGGTCAAGATCCGAGTCGGGACATAGACCTGCACGATAGCTGCAAAGAGACAACCAAAGACCAAATAGCGCCCTATATCGAAAAACTCGTCAATAGCTTGTATAAAGACCTGAAAGACTTTTCTAGCAGGCTTCAAATGAGAAAAATCATGCTCATGACAAGCGATAGGATTCCCTTTTTGAATGGATTCCTTCCAGAAAAATTCTAGGAAAATCCCAAGCACCAGAGCAATCAAAATAGCTCCCAGCGCTCGCAAGAAGGCAAGTTTTATTGAATTGCCAAAGGCAGAATATGTAGCGAAAAGAACGATAGGATTGATGATGGGAGCAGTCACCAGAAAAGGAACCGCTGTGTAGCTGGGCACTTTCTTTTCCAAAAAACGATTGATAATCGGAACGATTCCACATTCGCAAGAAGGAAAGAGAAAGCCAATGAAGGTACCAAAAAAGATCCTCCCCCAACGATTGCGAGGAAGAAACTCATAAACTTTATCAGGTGTGATATAGACCTCAATCAACCCCGAAATGAGACTCCCAATCAGGACAAAAGGAAGGGCTTCAATCATGATGGAGAGAAAAATAGCTCCCGCTTGTAATACACTAGGAGGAAGAGATTGGAAAACAGTCATCTATTTTTTCTTCTCAACTTTTTCTTTTTTATCTTTGTCATCTGGGAAAGTGACTTGTGTTAAGTCAGGAAGTTTTGCGAATTCTTCAAACATCTTGTCCAAATCATCCGTTTTTGTAAATTTAACAGCCATGGGCCTACCTCTTTTCTATATTCTATCTCTATTATACTATTATTTTGTGGAAAAGGGATTATTTTGATAATCAAAGAGGTAAAAAAGGGTAGGACGAAACAAGGGCAGTTCCTTATGGTATAATAGGTTTATGGATAAAAAATATGAAAAAATCTCCCAAGATTTGGGAGTAACCTTAAAGCAAATCGATACTGTTCTAAGTTTGACAGCAGAAGGGGCGACGATTCCCTTTATCTCGCGTTATCGAAAGGACATGACTGGTAGTTTGGATGAGGTGGCGATTAAGGCCATTATCGACTTGGATAAAAATCTGACAAATCTCAACGACCGTAAAGAAGCTGTCTTGGCTAAGATTCAAGAACAAGGCAAACTAACCAAGGAATTGGAAGCCGCTATTTTGGCAGCTGAAAAATTAGCAGACGTTGAAGAACTCTATCTTCCTTATAAGGAAAAACGTCGAACCAAGGCAACTATTGCCCGAGAAGCTGGACTCTTTCCTCTCGCACGCTTGATCTTGCAAAATGTAGATGGTTTAGAGAAAGAAGCTGAGAAGTTTGTCTGTGAAGGATTTGCGACTGGTCAAGAAGCCTTGGCAGGTGCGGTTGATATCTTGGTAGAAGCCCTATCCGAAGATGTGACCTTGCGTTCACTGACCTATCAGGAAGTGTTGAGACACTCTAAAATCACTTCGCAAGTCAAGGATGAAAGCCTTGATGAAAAACAAGTTTTTCAGATTTATTACGAATTCTCAGAGACAGTTGGCAACATGCAGGGCTATCGTACCTTAGCCCTCAATCGTGGGGAAAAAATAGGGATTTTGAAGGTCGGCTTTGAACATGCGACGGACCGTATCTTATCTTTCTTTGCTGCTCGTTTCAAGGTGAAAAATGCCTATATAGATGAAGTAGTTCAACAGTCAGTTAAGAAAAAAGTCTTGCCTGCTATCGAACGACGCATTAGGACAGAATTAACTGAGAAGGCAGAAGAAGGAGCTATCCAACTCTTTTCTGACAACCTGCGCAATCTCCTCTTGGTTGCTCCACTGAAAGGGCGCGTGGTTCTTGGATTTGACCCAGCCTTTCGTACAGGTGCCAAGCTGGCTGTCGTTGATGCAACAGGGAAAATGCTGACGACTCAAGTCATTTATCCTGTTAAACCAGCCTCAGCTCGTCAAATCGAAGAAGCCAAGAAAGATTTGGCAGACTTGATTGGTCAATACAGTGTAGAAATTATTGCTATCGGAAATGGAACTGCCAGTCGTGAAAGTGAAGCCTTTGTGGCAGAAGTTCTGAAAGATTTTCCAGAAGTCAGCTATGTTATCGTCAATGAAAGTGGCGCTTCTGTCTACTCTGCTAGCGATCTTGCTCGTCAGGAATTTCCAGAATTAACTGTTGAAAAACGCTCTGCTATCTCTATCGCCCGTCGTTTACAAGATCCGCTTGCCGAATTGGTCAAAATCGATCCTAAGTCAATCGGTGTCGGCCAGTACCAGCACGATGTCAGTCAGAAGAAACTGTCTGAGAGTCTGGACTTTGTCGTCGATACCGTAGTTAACCAAGTCGGTGTCAATATCAATACAGCCAGCCCAGCACTTCTTTCACACGTAGCTGGACTCAATAAGACCATTTCTGAAAATATTGTCAAATACCGTGAAGAAGAAGGAAAAATCACTTCACGCGCTCAAATCAAGAAGGTTCCTCGTCTGGGTGCTAAAGCCTTTGAGCAGGCTGCTGGTTTCCTCCGTATCCCTGAAAGTAGCAATATCCTAGATAATACTGGAGTTCACCCAGAAAACTATGCTGCAGTTAAGGAGCTCTTCAAACGCTTGGATATCAAGGACTTGAATGAAGAAGCTCAAAGCAAACTCAAGTCACTTTCAGTCAAAGAAATGGCGCAAGAACTAGACCTCGGTCCAGAAACCCTTAAAGATATCATTGCTGACCTTCTCAAACCAGGTCGTGATTTCCGTGACTCTTTTGATGCTCCAGTTCTCCGTCAAGATGTACTGGACATCAAGGATCTTGTTGTCGGACAGAAGCTGGAAGGTGTGGTGCGTAATGTCGTTGACTTCGGTGCCTTCGTTGATATCGGGATTCACGAGGACGGCTTGATTCATATTTCCCATATGAGTCGCAAATTTATCAAACATCCCAGCCAAGTGTTGTCTGTTGGAGATTTGGTAACGGTTTGGGTTAAGAAAATCGATACCGAGCGTGAAAAAGTCAATCTGTCGCTCCTCGCTCCAGATGAATCTAACTGAGTACGTTCAGTCTGTTTCACTCGAAGACTTTGGTAGACCTTTTATACACCAAGCCCAGTGGAATTCTCGTCTACGTTCGACAGGTGGGCGATTTTTCCCCAAGGATGGGCATTTGGACTTTAATCCCAAGGTCTATAATGAACTAGGTTTGGAAGTCTTTCGCAAAATCGTGCGCCATGAACTCTGTCACTATCACCTTTATTTTCAGAAAAAAGGATATCGACATAAGGACCGAGATTTTAAAGAACTTTTGAAAGAAGTGGATGGACTGCGCTATGTACCACCCATGAAAACACAATCTCAAAGTGCTTACCTAGTCTATCAGTGCCAATCTTGCCAGCAAAGTTATCAGCGTAAGAGAAGGATTGATACCAAACGCTATCGTTGTGGCGTCTGCCGTGGTAAACTCGTCATCTTAAATCGGCCTAAGGACTGATGTTTGTGAACCTGTTTCATGCTATACTACTTGTAAGAATACCGAAAGAGGAACAAATCATGAATAATAAATTTTATAAAATGAAACGAAATAGTATGGTATCGGGAGTTTTAGCTGGTCTATCAGACAAGTGGAATTTTGATGTGACTCTAGTTCGCTTTCTCTTTGCTATTTTTACCATATCAAATTTTGGGATTGGCGTGATTATCTACATCATCCTAGCCTCTATCCTGCCAACTAAGGAAGAAATCGAAGCAGAAATGTATGGAACAGGACCACGCAAACGCAAGGAAGCCCAAGCCATTGAAGACAATGATGGATGGTTTTGGTGATAATAGTTGAAGCATGAACTTCGTCCAAGAGGACGAAGTTTTTTTAAACTTGTCAAATCAAATCCTGAAATGGTATAATAAATCAGTGAATACAATAATTTAGAGAGATTAATATGGCTAACGAAAATAAAACGTTTGAATTACAAAGTTCTGAAATTGACTTTGACTATGAACAGTTACTTGAAATAGAAAATTCTTTAGAAAATAACCTTAAGGATGTTGTTGAACACATAGAGCAAGTTGATATAGATAGAGAAAAATTACAAAATAATGAATACCTTCAAGAATCTATTGAAAATATAGTTTGGGAACAAGTACAACTTCAACTTGCTGCCCAAATAGGTGAAGAGTTTATTAAAGATAACAACGGTCAAACTCTAGATTTACGAAAAGACGCACATATACAAACTGCTGAAAATTTTGAAAAAGGAAAACTAGCAACTCATAATAGAGATGTCGATTATCAAGAAAGATACGATACTTGGCAAAATAATTTTGTTAAAGATGACTTAGGAAATATTAAAACACACTCAACTCGTTCAGGAAAAATTGTAAATACTTTAACCAAAGATGCGAGAAAACCATTTGACGCAGGACGACCAACAGGTTCAAAAGAAAAAGGAACTCAGATGGATCATACAGTTTCTGCAGGAGAGATTATACGTGATCCAAAGGCAAATGCTTTTTTGACAAAGGAAGAGCAGATTGCTTTTGCAAATAGTAAAGTTAACCTTAACGAAATTAGGAGTGAAGTTAATCAAGCGAAGGGTGATCAATCTACAACTGAATTATTTGATAATCCAAATTCTAAAGGGCAATACGCTAGAGAAGTCCATAATATTAGTTCAAAAGAAGAGAAACAGTTAATTGAGAAAGATAAAGAGGCACGCGAGGAATACGATAGAGTAAGAGATGAAGCTGAGAAGCGAGCTATAAAATCTGGTAAAAAATCACGACGTGACGAGGCTTTAAAAGTTTCAGGAAAAGCTTTTAAAGCAGCTCTTTTACAGTTACTATCAGAATTTTTGCGAGAGTTAATTTCAAAATTTATCTCTTGGCTTAAAGAGACAGAGAGAAACTTATCAACTTTTATTGAAAAGATAAAAGAGGCCATCATTTCATTTGTAAACAACTTATCAAACCACTTATTAAACGTTGGGAAATCAGTGGTTACGATGATAGCTTCTGCGATAGTTGGACCTGTAATTAACACTTTTCTTAAAGCTTGGACATTTATTCACCAAGGTTGGAAGTCATTAAAAGAAGCAATTGATTATCTAAACAATCCAGATAACAAAGAAAAAAGTGTTCAGATAATGATGCTAGAAATCGGTAAAATTGTTGTTGCTGGTTTATCGGCTACTGGGGCAATTGTACTAGGAGAAACTTTAGGAGCTTCTCTCACAGCTAGTTTTCCAGTCCTAGCTGTTTCTATACCACTTTTAGGAACAATCGGCAGTGTTATTGGAACTTTTATGGGAGCGACCTTATCTGGAATTATTGGCGCTTTTGTATTAAAAATGATTGATCAGCAAATTGTCAATAAACAGATTACTGAATTAAGTTCTAAGAAAATTGATCAAAATAATGAAATGTTAGTAATCAAAGATCAATTACTAGATGTAAAGAGCATAAAGCTTCAAGTAGAACAAGATTCTGTTATCAATACTATTAAGGAAAGACACGATATGGCTGCTTCAATAATGAAAGAAAAGCTATCAGATATTTTTGAAGAATCTACAAGAGACGAAAAAAGTGACTTTGATGAGATTGATGCATTATTACAAGATTTACTAGATTAAGGAGATAAATATGGAACAAGAAGTAGTTGAGCAAGAACAGGAAAAATTTGAAATAAACATTAGCAAACATGATTTCGATGAAGCGAAAGAGCATCTGAAAGAGTTTGCTGAACAAAGTCAAGATGAACTGTATTTTGATAAAGTTAGAACTCACGATGATTTCTTCGGTTTTGAGTTTGCTGAACATGGAGTGACAGGAAACGAGTTTAATACGTTAGTTGAACAAACTCAAAATTACATTTCAAAATTTTATGATAATCAACAAACACTTATTGAAGAATTTGGTCAAGTTTATAAAGCTTTAGAAGCGCTGGATAAAGATTATATTCAAGCTATTCTTTCTTCTGTAGCTGCCATTGAACATAACAACAAAAAAATTCTGAAAGAGCAGGCTCGTATTGATAAAACCATAGAGAAACAAAAATTAACATTAGAAGCTCTTAAGCAGTTTAAAGAGAAATTTAACGAAGAAAAAAGTAAAAATTCTATCGTCGAACATGAGGAACGACTTTCTACACTAGATGATAGAATTGTCAACTTAGAGGGCGCTGTTAGTCAGCTTCCTTTGGAACCAGTCTCTCACACTGCTGAGATTGAAGAACTCAGAAGAGAGTTGAAAGAAAGTAAAGAACAAATTCAACTTATTTCCAATCGACTACTTACAGTTTTTATCATATCTGGAGTATCTATTGGAATGTTAATTATTGCTTTACTTTTTATGTTTTTGAGGTAGATTATGACTATATCCCGTGATAAACTAATTGAGAGCGCCAAAAAATTGGATCGACAACTGGGTAATGAGTCGACTTTTCTCACAAAAGTGAATGAGATTATAATTGATCATTCAGACACAAATAAAGTAGCAGATTTATATAAATCTATATATTTATTTCAAAAAGAGAATAAAATAAGCAAGATAAGTCAAACGCTAAAAGAATTATCTGATAATTTAGCTTGTTATTTAGGTTACTCTTATCTTTTTGAAATACTAGGGAAGGAGTTAGGAAAACGTAACAACTCTTCTTTGGATGAATTGATGAAGGAATTAAATCAATTAGTTGGTTTACAAAAAGTTAAAGAGGAAGTTTCGAGGTTAGTTATATATCAAAAGGTTCAGTCCAAAAGAAAAGAGTCTGGGCTAAAAGTACCAAAGAGAACTTTACATATGGCGTTTATGGGGAATCCTGGTACTGGAAAGACGACAGTGGCCAGAATTGTAGGTCGGATGTATTATCAATTAGGCCTTCTTTCAAAGGGGCATTTTACCGAAGTCTCCAGAACAGATTTAATCGCTGGTTATCAAGGTCAAACTGCTTTAAAAGTAAAAAGTGTCATTGAAAAAGCAAAAGGTGGCGTTTTATTCATAGATGAAGCTTATAGTATTACAGAAAATGACAATACGGATTCATATGGACGAGAATGTTTAACAGAATTGACAAAGGCTCTAGAGGATTCAAGAGATGATCTAATTGTTATTGTTGCAGGATATACTGATCCAATGAATCATTTTTTTGAATCGAATCCTGGTCTGAAGTCTCGCTTTAATTATTTTATTAATTTTGAAAATTATTCTTCTACAGAATTGTTAGATATTCTTGAAACTATAGCAAGAAAAGATGACTACCAGATAGACGATAAGTTGAAAGAAATATTATTAAATTATTTTAATGATAAGTTAGAAAGTAATCTTACCAATTTTTCTAACGGTCGTTTTGTTCGAAATCTTTATGAAGATTTAATAATGAATCAAGCAGTTCGAATTGATCAAAGTGAAAATTTGACTTCAAAAGATTTAACCTTGTTGATAAAAGAAGACTTTTCTTTAGAAGAAAACTGTTCTGCTTATATAGAAATATAATTAATTGAAAGAATACATCATCAAATTGTAGCTACATTTCTTACTGATTGATTCAGACTGAATAGTGAATTTTAACCCTTGCATCCGCAAGGGTTTTCTTCTTGCCTTTCTTTTATGGTAAAATATTGATAGCGAAATTGCTTGTTTTTTTTTAATCTTACAAAAATGTAAGATTAAAGTCTCTTTTGTAAGGTTAGGTTATGGCAAGACCTCTTTTTTTGAGATAAACTAGACTCATAAAGAACAAAGGAGCAAAACCATGAAAAGAATCTTACATAAGAAAACAAGAAAACCAAGTCAAAAAGATATCGAGCGTGTTCAACTGGGATGCGCTATGATGCAAGCACAGTTTCAATTGATGGGATATTAAGAAGGAGAAAATCATGACACTTTTAGATGTAAAACACGTTCAAAAAATCTATAAAACACGTTTCCAAGGCAACCAAGTAGAAGCCCTTAAGGATATTCACTTTACCGTAGAGAAGGGTGACTACGTTGCCATCATGGGTGAGTCTGGTTCTGGAAAATCAACCCTGCTCAACATCCTAGCTATGCTGGATAAACCAACTCGCGGGCAGGTTTACCTCAACGGAACCGACACAGCCACTATTAAAAATTCACAAGCTTCGAGTTTCCGTCGTGAGAAGTTGGGATTTGTCTTCCAAGATTTTAACTTGCTAGATACCTTGTCTGTTAAGGACAATATATTGCTTCCGTTAGTGTTATCACGAAAACCTATCACAGAGATGATGAAGAAATTGGTAGTGACTGCTGAAAATTTGGGCATCAACCAATTGCAAGAGAAGTACCCTTACGAGATCTCTGGTGGTCAAAAACAGCGGGTAGCAGTAGCACGCGCCATCATCACTGAACCTGAAATTCTTCTTGCGGATGAGCCAACAGGAGCCCTTGACTCCAAGTCATCTGCAGCTCTTCTAGATGTTTTTGATGAAATCAATGAACGCGGTCAAACTATTCTCATGGTAACTCACTCAACGGCGGCAGCCAGCAGGGCCAAGCGTGTACTCTTTATCAAAGACGGCATTCTTTACAACCAAATCTACCGTGGAGACAAGACAGAGCGTCAGATGTTCCAAGAAATCTCTGATACTTTGACTGTTATGGCAAGCGAGGTGAATTAGTATGTTCCGATTAACCAATAAGTTAGCGGTATCCAACTTGATTAAAAACCGCAAACTCTACTATCCCTTTGCCCTTGCTGTTCTCTTAGCAGTGACCATCACCTATCTCTTTTACTCACTGTCACTTAATCCTAACATTGGCAAGATCCGAGGGGGAGAAACTATCTCTATGACCCTGGCTCTCGGTATGGTGGTTGTTACCATCGCTTCTGGAATTATTGTCCTTTATGCCAATAGTTTTGTCATGAAGAACCGTTCCAAGGAGTTGGGTGTATATGGTATGCTGGGTCTTGAAAAGCGCCATTTGATCAGTATGGTTTTTAAGGAGCTTCTTATTTTTGGTTCCTTAACCTTGACAGCTGGTCTCGGTCTAGGAGCTCTCTTTGATAAGCTAATCTTCGCCCTTCTTCTGAAGCTGATGAAGATGAAAGTGGAGCTCGTTTCGACTTTCCAACCAATTGTCTTTATCCTAGTTCTCATCGTCTTTGGAGCTATCTTCCTAGGTCTGATTTTTATCAATGCCTTTCGTATTGCACGCATGAATGCCCTTCAGCTCTCTCGTGAGAAGGCTAGTGGTGAGAAAAAAGGACGTTTCTTAGGTGTCCAAACCATTCTAGGTCTGATTAGTTTGGGAGCGGGTTACTATCTAGCAGTAACAGTCGAAAACCCACTTTCTGCTGTTCTGATTTTCTTCGTAGCAGTTTTGTTAGTAATTTTGGGAACTTATCTTCTCTTCAATGCAGGGATTACAGTTTTCTTACAAATCTTAAAGAAAAACAAGCGTTATTATTACCAACCCAACAACATGATTTCCGTATCCAATCTCATTTTCCGTATGAAGAAAAATGCGGTTGGTCTGGCGACGATTGCTATTCTCTCAACCATGGTCTTAGTGACTATGTCTGCTGCAACAAGTATCTTTAAGGCATCAGAAAACTTCAAGAAGGTCATGAATCCACATGATTTTGGGATTACAGGACAGAATGTTGAAAAAGAAGATATAGAAAAACTCTTGAGCCAGTATGCTAGTGAAAAAGGATTGACTGTCACAAAGAAAGAAGTCCTTACATACAGTAACTTTGGTGTGGCAAATCAAGAAGGTACGAAATTGACAATTTTTGAGAAAGGTCAAAATCGTGTTCAACCGAAAACTATTTTTATGGTCTTTGACCAAAAAGACTATGAGAATATGACAGGACAGAAACTTGCACTTTCAGGTAAGGAAGTTGGATTGTTTGCTCAAAACAAGCAACTTCAAGGGCAGAAAGAATTGACTCTGAATGACCAGACCTACACGATCAAAGAAGAAATCAAAAAAGATTTTATTCTTGAACATGTCCCAAATCAGTACAATATTCTAACTTCGGACTATAACTATTTGGTTGTTCCTGACTTACAAGCCTTTCTAGAACAGCATCCTAACTCTTCCATCTTTAATCAATACTATGGTGGTATGAATGTAACGGCTAGTGAGGACGAGCAGCTTAAAATTGCAGATGACTATTCAAAATTCGTCAACAACTTTAATAGAGAATTAAACAAAGAAGGAAGCTATGTTTACGGAAGCAATCTGGCTGATAGCAGTGCGCAGATGAGTGCTCTCTTTGGTGGAGTCTTCTTCATCGGTATCTTCCTCTCTATCATCTTTATGGTGGGAACGGTTCTCGTCATCTACTACAAACAAATCTCTGAAGGATATGAAGACCGTGAACGCTTTATCATTTTACAAAAAGTCGGTCTCGATCAAAAGCAAATCAAGCAAACTATCAACAAACAGGTCCTAACTGTTTTCTTCCTCCCATTGCTCTTTGCTTTTCTACATCTTGCCTTTGCCTATCATATGCTTAGTCTCATCCTAAAAGTCATTGGGGTGCTTGATGCGACCATGATGTTGACAGTCACTTTGTCCATCTGTGCTATCTTCCTCATTGTCTATGTTTTAATCTTTATGATTACCTCAAGAAGCTATCGCAAGATTGTGCAAATGTAAAAAAGATACCTCGATATTTATCGAGGTATTTCTTTTATCTTAGATACTAAAGAGTTGTCCTAAGAGGAAGGTTACTCCCATGGTCAGGAGTCCGATACAGAGGTTACGGATCATAGCAGTTTTCGTAGGAGCTTTTCCTAATTTAGCACTGGTATAGCCAGTGACGAGAAGGGAAAGTGCCACGATAAAAACAGTAGCAGGAATGCGATAGTCACTTGGAAAGACGGTGATCGAAAGCATAGGAGGAAGACTTCCCAGTACAAAGGCGATAAAGCTAGAGGTAGCAGCATGCCAAGGGTTGGTAAACTCTTCGTACTCGATTCCATACTTTTCTTCGACCAAGGCTTTGAGTGGATTTTTCAAAAAGGCCTTGTTGGTCAAGAGTTGGGCGGACGTTTCACACTCACCGTTTTGAAGATAAGCAGCATAGAGGGATTGTTTAGCAGATTCGATGTCCTTATCCAAGAGCAACTGTTCTCTGGCAACAGCGGCTTCTTCCGTGTCTTTCTGAGTGGATACAGAGACATATTCTCCACCTGCCATAGAAAAAGCACCAGCGAGGATAGCTGCCAAACCTGATAAAAAGATAATCCAGATATTGCTCGTCGCACTGGCAACACCGATAACGACCCCAGCGATGGAAATAATCCCATCATTGGCACCCAGAACACCTGCGCGTAGGATATTGAGTCGGCCTGCAAAGTTTGCATCAATTTCATGTTTTATTTCTGTCATAGTCATCTCCTTTCTCTCCATTATAGAGAAAAGGGTAGGGGAATACAAACTTTTTAAACTATCTGAAAAAAGTTCTACGATTCTAATTTTTAGGCCCTTTGAAGTTTCTCCGAAAAAGTAGTGCTATCCTACTGTACTGGACCTTTTTAAACTTATCTATGGTATAATAGAAGGTAGATTTATCAATTGGAGAACGAAGAATTTTATGATTAAACTTGTAGCAACCGATATGGATGGAACCTTTCTAGATGGAGAGGGTCGGTTTGATATGGAACGCCTCAAAAACGTACTTGTTTCCTACAAGGAAAAGGGGATTTATTTTGCAGTGGCTTCAGGTCGCGGTATCTTGTCCCTGAAAAAGTTGTTTGCGGATGTGTGTGATGAAGTGATTTTTATAGCTGAAAATGGGAGCTATGTTGAGTTTCATGGTGAGGATATGTATGAGGCTACTATGTCTCGGGATTTTTACTTGAGCACTTTTGAAGCTTTAAAGAAATCACCCTATTTTGATGAAAGAAAAATGTTGCTGACGGGGAAAAAAGCTTGTTATGTATTGGATACAGTCGATGAGACCTATCTCAAGTTTAGCCGTCACTACAATGAAAACATTCAAAAAGTAACGCGTCTGGAAGCTATTAAGGATGAGATTTTTAAATTCACTACGAACTTCACAGAAGATACGATAGAAGCTGGAGAGGCCTGGGTCAACAAAAACGTTCCTGGTGTAAAAGCCATGACAACAGGTTTTGAATCCATCGATATTGTCTTGGACTACGTTGATAAGGGTGTGGCTATTGTTGAGCTGGCAAAAAAACTTGTTCTAACCATGGATCAGGTCATGGCTTTTGGCGACAATCTCAATGACCTTCACATGATGCAGGTTGTGGGACACCCAGTCGCTCCTGAAAATGCGCGACCAGAGATTTTAGAATTAGCAGAAACAGTGATTGGCCACCATAAGGACCAGTCAGTGATGACTTATATGGAGGGCTTGTAATGGCAGATATTAAATTGATTGCATTGGACTTGGATGGTACCTTGCTGACAACGGATAAAAAGCTAACAGAACGTACCAAGGAGGTCCTCAAAGCTGCGCGTGATCGTGGCATCAAGGTCGTTCTGACAACAGGTCGTCCTTTGAAGGCTATGGATTTCTTTCTCCATGAGCTAGGGACTGATGGTCTGGAGGACGAGTACACCATCACCTTTAATGGTGGTCTGGTACAGAAAAATACAGGAGAGATTCTCGATAAAACCGTCTTTTCAATCGACGATGTGGCACGATTGTACGAGGAAACTGAAAAACTAGGATTACCGTTAGATGCCATTTCAGAAGGAACAGTCTATCAAATCCAGTCGGACCAAGAAAGTCTCTATGCTAAGTTCAACCCAGCCCTGACTTTCGTACCTGTCGCTTTTGAAGATCTATCTAGTCAGATGACATATAATAAATGTGTGACTGCCTTTGCCCAAGAACCTTTGGATGCAGCCATTCAGAAGATTTCACCAGAATTATTTGACCAATATGAAATCTTTAAATCACGTGAAATGTTGCTAGAGTGGTCACCAAAGAATGTTCATAAAGCAACAGGTTTAGCGAAATTAATTAAACACTTAGGAATCAATCAAAGTCAAGTCATGGCTTGTGGGGACGAGGCCAATGACCTTTCCATGATTGAATGGGCAGGTCTGGGAGTTGCCATGCAAAATGCAGTTCCTGCGGTTAAGGCAGTTGCCAATGTGATTACCCCAATGACCAACGACGAGGAAGCCGTTGCTTGGGCTATCGAAGAATACGTGTTAAAGGAGAATTAGAATATGGGATTATTTGATCGTTTATTCGGGAAAAAAGAAGAGCCGAAAATCGAAGATATTGTAAAAGAAGCTCTGGAAAATATTGATTTGTCAGAAGAGGTTGAAGAAAATCAAACGGCTCTCGAAGAAACAAGTCAGGAAGGGACAGGAAGTGACAAAGTGGAAGCAACTCTTGCTCAAGAAGAACTTCCTCAGGTCTTGACAGAAGAAGTGATTGAACCAGAAGCAGTCGAGGAAATGGCTCAAGAAAAAGTTGAGTTAGAATCTAATGAGACAGAGCAAGGCCAAGAGCTTGAAGAATTTTTCGAAGAAGAGAGCCAAGAATCTCTAGAAACTGGAGAAGAGCTAGGGGATGAAGACGTAGAAGAAGAACTTCCTCAGGTTGAAGAAACCGTGCAGGAAAAATATGACCGCAGTCTAAAGAAAACCCGTACGGGATTCGGAGCTCGTTTGAATGCCTTCTTTGCCAACTTCCGTTCTGTCGATGAAGAATTCTTCGAAGAATTGGAAGAACTGCTCATCTTGAGCGACGTCGGTGTGCAAGTCGCTTCGAACCTAACAGAAGAACTACGTTATGAAGCCAAACTCGAAAATGCTAAGAAGCCTGATGCGCTCCGTCGTGTCATTATCGAGAAATTGGTCGAGCTCTACGAAAAGGATGGCAACTACGATGAACAAATCCATTTCCAAGATGGTTTGACAGTCATGCTCTTTGTCGGAGTCAATGGTGTTGGGAAAACAACTTCTATCGGGAAATTAGCTCATCGCTACAAACAAGCTGGCAAGAAAGTCATGTTGGTTGCGGCAGATACCTTCCGTGCGGGTGCTGTGGCCCAGCTAGCTGAATGGGGTCGACGTGTGGATGTTCCGGTTGTGACGGGAGCTGAAAAGGCTGATCCAGCAAGCGTGGTCTTTGATGGGATGCAACGTGCTGTAGCTGAAGGGATTGATATCCTTATGATTGATACAGCAGGGCGTCTGCAAAACAAGGATAACCTCATGGCCGAGTTGGAAAAGATTGGTCGCATTATCAAACGTGTCGTTCCTGAAGCACCTCATGAAACCTTCCTGGCACTCGATGCTTCAACTGGACAGAATGCCTTAGTACAAGCTAAGGAATTTTCTAAGATAACACCATTGACTGGAATTGTTTTGACAAAAATTGACGGAACTGCCCGAGGTGGTGTTGTACTAGCTATCCGTGAAGAACTCAATATCCCAGTGAAATTGATTGGTTTTGGTGAAAAAATCGATGATATAGGGGAATTTAACTCAGAAAACTTTATGAAGGGTCTCTTAGAAGGCTTGATTTAATACAAAATAAATATCCTGCAAGTCAATCTTGCAGGATATTTTTGCTATTCTAAACGGCCATCTTCACGATAGGCGATATCTGGTTGCCAGGTCCATTTAGCTCCATACTTCTCAAGTAATTCAAAGCTAGCTTGTGGCCCCATGCTTCCAGCTTTATAATCGTAGAGTGGAGCTCCGTTTTCTGCCCAGAGCTCTTCGATACGGTCAATCAATTTCCAAGAAGCACTTACCTCATCCCAGTGGCTAAAATTGGTTGAGTTGTTGTTCAAAACATCGTAGATTAATTTCTCGTATGGGTCTGGTGAGGCTCCAGTAGCAGTAGCATCTGTACGGTAATCCAGAGAGCTTGGAGCTAGGTTAAATTCTTCACCGACTTGCTTCCCATTTAGGCTGAGAGAGAATCCTTCAGTTGGTTGGATATAGATGGTCAAGATATTTGGCGCTAATGGTTCTCCAAAGATAGAGTCCATTTGTTTAAAGACGATATTGACATGAGTCCCTTTTTCAGTCAGACGTTTCCCTGTTCGGAAGAAGAAAGGAACACCACGGAAACGATCGCTGTCTACAAAGAAGGCACCAGATGCAAAGGTTTCTGTTGTAGATTCAGGATCGACATTTGGCTCGCTACGATAGGAAATGTATTTCATGCCATCGATTTTACCAGAGCGATACTGACCACGAATAAACTGTTCTTTCAATTCTTCCTCAGTTGGATGATAGAGGTTTTTAAAGACCTTTATCTTTTCAGCACGAATCTCATCCTTTGTAAAGCTAGCTGGTTTATCCATGGCTAGAAGAGAGAGGAGTTGAAGAGTATGGTTTTGCACCATATCACGAAGGGCACCAGATTGATCATAGTAGCCACCGCGTTCTTCAACACCCAAGCGCTCTGCAAAGGTAATCTGAACATTATCGATGTGTTCGCGATTCCAAACATTCTCAAAGATCATGTTGGCAAAACGAACAGCAAAGATACTCTGAATCATCTCTTTACCTAGGTAATGGTCGATACGGTAGATTTGCTCCTCATCAAAGGCCGCAAGGAGATCTTCATTGAGTATGCTAGCTGTTTCGTAGTCTGTACCAAATGGTTTCTCAACGATCAAGCGCTCAAAACCTTTGCCATCAACAATGTTTTCAGATTTGAGGTGCTTGGCAATGGTTCCAAAGAACTGAGGCGCCATAGACAAGAAGAAGAGCTTATTGTGTTCAGCTTGGTATTTTTCATTCAGCTCAGCTTGTAATTGGCGCAAAGCAATGTAATGTTCAGTATCATTCACATCATGGCTTTGATAGTAGAAGTGGCTGGCAAATTCTTGGGCTTGCTCGGTACTATCTGCCAAATCAAGGATGGACTCTACAACTACAGATTCAAAATATTCCTTACTCCAAGGTCTACGAGCTGTTCCGATAACAGCAAAATGCTCAGAGAGATTGCCTGATTTATAGAGTCTGAAAAGGGAAGGGTAGAGTTTGCGTTTGGCTAAATCTCCACTCGCACCGAAAATTGTAACAATAACCTTTGATGACATCTAGCTACCTAATTTCTATATTTTTTCCTAGTTGGACTAGGGATGAGATTTCCTCATTATCATAGTTTTTATTTTATCATAATTTTCAAAAAAAACAAAAAATCCAATACGCAATTAAAAAACTGTAAGGAGAACCTTACAGTTTTGTTTTATACATTTAAGACCTTGTCCAAGAACTCTTTTAGACGAGGGTGTTGCGGGTTATCGAAGATTTGATCTGGAGTTCCATCTTCTAAAAATTCACCATCAGCCGTAAAGATAACACGGTTAGCCACCTGACGAGCAAATCCCATCTCATGGGTTACGATGATCATGGTCATGCCTTGTTCCGCCAATTCCTTCATAACATTCAGTACATCTCCAACCATTTCAGGGTCCAGAGCGGAAGTTGGCTCATCAAAGAGCATGATATCAGGATTCATGGCAAGTCCACGAGCGATAGCTACACGCTGTTTTTGACCACCTGATAGGCTATCTGGGTTAGCATTAGCTTTGTCTGCAAGACCGACTTTCTCCAGCAACTCCATCCCCAATTTCTCAGCTTCTTCTTTGGTCATTCGTTTGTGTTCAATAGGTGCAAAAGTGATATTTTCTAGGACTGACATGTGAGGGAAGAGGTTGAAATGTTGGAAGACCATTCCCACGTTTTCACGAACATGGTCGACATTGGTTGATTTTTCAGTCAGATCATAACCATTTACTGTGATGTGGCCACTCGTTACCTCCTCAAGAAGGTTAAGGCTACGGAGGAATGTGGATTTACCAGAACCGGAAGGACCGATGATACAGACAACATCTCCTTCATAGAACTTAGTCGTAATGCCTTTTAAAACTTCGTTTTTTCCATAATACTTATGCAAATCATTTACATCAATTTTTAGTTTTGCCATTAACGAATCCTCTTTTCTAAGCGTTTCGCTAGTCTAGTCAAAAGCGTGATAATTACAAGATAGAAGATAGCAAGGATTGCATACATCTTGAAACTTTGGTAGTTACGGGCGATGATGATCTTACCAGTTTGGAAAAGTTCCACCAAACCGATAGCAGACACGATGGTTGTATCTTTGAGAGCGATAACGAATTGGTTGACAAAGTTTGGCAACATCAATTTAGTTGCTTGTGGCAAGATAATCTTACGCATGGTTTTTCCGTAAGAGATACCAAGACTGCGGCTGGCCTCCATTTGGCCAACTGGAACAGCTTGGATCCCACCACGAACAATTTCAGCGATATAAGCAGCTGCATTGAGTGAGAGGGCGATAGTACCAGCTACAAAGTCATTGATTGGACTTTGTTGGCCTGTAATGGACTCGATGAAGTTTGGAATACCCCAGAAGATGAAGGCTGCAAGAATCATCAATGGGATACCACGGATAACGTCAACGAAAATCTCAGAGATCAGACGAAGTGATTTGTATGGGCTAACGCTAAACATACCAAAGATAATCCCGATGACAATGGCAATTGCAAATGAGATAAGAGCTAGAGCAAGAGTGATTCCAAGTCCACTAAGGAGTTGTTTGTAGTTGTTTTGAAGCAAGCCCCAGATAGTAGTTTCGTCAACTGTACTTGTAGAGTCAGTTGAAGTTTCGCTAGCTAGATACTTGTCAAGAATCTTTTGGAATTCACCGTTAGCTTTGAGGTTCGCAAGTCCATTATTGAACATCTGGATCAATTCTGGATTTGTTCCTTTTTTAACCGCAAAGGCTGTTTCACCGATTGGAGTTCCAGCGATTGGCGTTTTCAATTTTTGACCTTGGCTGATAGAATATTTGAGAACTGGCTCATCATCCATCACGGCATCGATAGATCCAGTATTCAGACTGTCATACATTGATGCGCCATCTGCAAAGGTTTTAATCTTATAACCGTATTTGCTTTGGTTCTCAGTAAGGAAGGTTTGAGAGGCAGTTCCGTTTTTAACACCGACAGTTTTATCCTTGAGGTCTTCATAAGAAGCAATTGTGCTTGATTCTTTCACACCGAGAATCGTATTTGCTGTGTAGTATGATTCTGAGAAGTCAAAGGTTTCCTTACGGGCATCTGTTACAGACATACCAGCAATGATACCATCTGCTTGTCCTGCTTGAACAGCACTGATTGCTGCGTCAAATCCTGGGTTGGTAATTTCAATTTCAAAACCTTGATCTTTGGCAATGGCCTTGATGAGGTCCATATCAATACCAGTGTATTGATTGCTTGAATTTTGAAAGACGAATGGGGCAAAAGATGAGTCGCTGGCAATAATGTACTTGCTTTTCACTGGAGTAGCTTTTTGTCCAGCAGCAGTAGTTGTCGTTGGGCTTGCCGTAGTTGTAGAAGCGGTCCATTTTTGGATGATTTGCTCCAAGCTACCATCCTTTTTCATTTGTGCTAGGGCTTCGTTAAACTCGGTAACCAAGTGTTCATACTTGCTTCCTTTCTTGACACCAAAGGCAAAGCTTCCAACAGCCTCACCATCCATATTGATGCTGAGATCTTGTCCTTGGTTAATCGCATACTCAATAACAGGTTTATCATCCATGATGGCATTTACAGCACCAGCACTTAGACTGTTATTCATCAAATCACCTGTATCAAAGGTTTTAATAGAGAAACCGTATTTATCTTTGATACTTTCGAGGAAACGTTGGGCGGCAGTTCCGTTCTTAACTCCAACTGTTTTTCCGCTAAGTTCCTCATATTTGGTGATTTTATTTGCCTTTGTGGTAGCAATGACAACTTTTGTATCATAATATGTATCAGACATGGTAAAGACATTTTCACGTTCTTTTGTTTTTGTCATACCTGCCATAATAGCATCTGCTTGGCCTGACTGCACCGCATTTACAGCTGCATCAAAGCCAGGATAAGACATTTGGATGTTCCACCCTTTGATTTCTGCGACTTTATTGATAATATCAACATCAATCCCTTTATAGGTTTGATCTGAATCTTTAAACTCAAAAGGTGCGTAAGCTGTATCAGACACAATCTTAACAGTATCAGCTTTTGCCATACCTAGTGAGAAAATGGGAAATAAAATGAGCAAACATGCTAGTATTTTTTTCTTCATTTTTAGTCTCCTTTTCCGAATATTTTCCCATTATATCAGAAAATGAATGAAAAGGCAAATTTTATGGATTTTATGTAAGAAAATGTAACATAGAATCCTTGCTCTTATCAACTTAGAGAGGAGTCTGAAAAGTAAATTTATGGTAAAATAGAAGGATAGAAAAAAGCAGATGAGGCAATCATGATAAATCGAATTACAGATAATAAATTTAAACTAGTATCAAAATACCAACCTTCAGGAGATCAACCACAAGCGATTGAGCAGTTGGTTGACAATATCGAGGGTGGAGAAAAGGCTCAGATTCTGATGGGGGCGACGGGTACAGGGAAGACCTATACCATGAGTCAGGTCATTTCCAAAGTCAATAAACCAACTTTGGTCATTGCCCATAACAAAACACTAGCTGGTCAGCTCTATGGGGAGTTCAAGGAATTTTTCCCTGAAAATGCTGTTGAGTACTTTGTGTCTTACTATGATTATTACCAACCTGAGGCCTATGTCCCTTCGAGTGATACTTATATTGAAAAGGATAGCTCTGTCAATGATGAGATTGACAAGCTTCGACACTCAGCGACTTCAGCACTTCTGGAGCGCAATGATGTCATCGTAGTGGCTTCAGTCTCTTGTATCTATGGTTTGGGTTCGCCAAAGGAATATTCTGATAGCGTCGTTAGTCTCCGTCCAGGTCTGGAGATTTCTCGTGATAAACTCTTGAATGACTTGGTAGATATACAGTTTGAACGCAATGATATTGATTTCCAACGGGGAAGATTTCGCGTTCGCGGAGATGTGGTGGAGATTTTCCCAGCTTCTCGTGATGAACACGCTTTTAGAGTAGAATTTTTCGGAGACGAAATCGACCGTATCCGTGAAGTTGAGGCTTTGACAGGTCAGGTATTGGGAGAAGTGGATCATTTGGCGATTTTCCCTGCCACTCACTTTGTGACCAATGATGACCACATGGAGGTTGCGATTGCTAAGATTCAGGCAGAGTTGGAGGAGCAGTTGGCTGTCTTTGAAAAGGAAGGCAAACTGCTAGAAGCCCAGCGTTTGAAACAGCGCACAGAGTATGATATTGAAATGCTGCGTGAGATGGGGTATACAAATGGGGTTGAGAACTACTCACGCCACATGGATGGTCGTAGTGAAGGAGAGCCTCCTTATACGCTTCTTGACTTCTTCCCAGATGATTTCTTGATTATGATTGATGAAAGTCACATGACTATGGGGCAAATCAAAGGTATGTACAATGGAGACCGTTCGCGTAAGGAAATGCTAGTTAATTATGGTTTCCGTTTACCGTCAGCCTTGGACAATCGTCCTCTCCGTCGTGAGGAGTTTGAGAGTCATGTTCACCAGATTGTTTATGTTTCAGCGACACCAGGTGACTATGAAAATGAACAGACCGAGACAGTGATTGAGCAAATCATTCGTCCGACAGGGCTTCTAGACCCAGAGGTGGAAGTTCGTCCGACTATGGGACAGATTGATGACCTCCTAGGTGAAATCAGTGCCCGTGTTGAAAAGAATGAACGGACCTTTATTACCACCTTGACCAAGAAAATGGCAGAAGACTTGACCGACTACTTCAAAGAAATGGGCATCAAGGTCAAGTACATGCACTCGGATATTAAGACCTTGGAACGAACGGAGATTATCCGTGACCTACGTTTGGGTGTCTTTGATGTCTTGGTCGGAATTAACCTGCTCCGTGAAGGGATTGACGTTCCTGAAGTGAGTTTGGTTGCCATTCTCGATGCTGACAAGGAAGGTTTCCTTCGTAACGAGCGTGGCCTCATCCAGACCATTGGACGTGCTGCCCGTAATAGTGAAGGACATGTCATCATGTATGCGGACACGATGACCCAGTCTATGCAACGTGCCATTGATGAAACGGCCCGCCGTCGGAAAATCCAGATGGCTTATAATGAAGAGCATGATATCGTCCCACAAACCATTAAGAAAGAAATCCGTGATCTTATTGCCGTGACCAAGGCAGTTTCTAAGGAAGAGGACAAGGAAGTCGATATCAATAGTCTCAACAAACAAGAGCGCAAGGAACTCGTTAAAAAACTCGAAAAACAAATGCAAGAAGCCGTCGAAGTGCTTGACTTTGAACTCGCAGCTCAGATTCGTGATATGATGTTGGAAGTGAAGGCGTTAAACTGAAAAAATTATAAAGAAATAGAAATATATAGAAAGACATAATATGACAGCAAAAAAAACTAAACACATAGGCATTGAATGTTGTAGAATTCTAGCTATGTTGATGATTTGCAACTTACATGTTTTAGGTATGGGAGGAATTTTGGAGAAAGTTGATAGTCAAAAAGATCTTTACTATATTTTTGCAAATTTTTTAGAAGCTTTCTCATATTCAGCTGTAAATATTTATATTTTAATCAGTGGGTATGTCGGTCTTTATTCACAATTTAGTTATAAAAAAATGTTTAGTTATTGGATACAGATTATTTTCTATACTATTTCAATTACTTTTGTATTTGCTATTTTTTCAAAATCATCTGTTAACTTAAGTGATTGGTTTTCAGCTTTAACTCCAATAAGTCATGGACAGTATTGGTATATGAGTTGCTATTTTGGTTTAGTCTTAATTGCACCATTTTTGAATCAAGCAGTGCTGACATTGAAAAAAGAACAATTGCTTCCAATTGTTAGTGGAGCATTTATATACTTTTCTGTCATACCCACAGTATTTAAACAAGATATTCTGGGCTTGTGGGGTGGATATAGTGTATTATGGATGATTCTTTTGTACACTATAGGAGCAATAATTAGAAAATCAAATTACGAAAGTCGTTTTCAATTACGTAATGTTAGTGGATTCATTTTATTTCTAACTAGTTTAACTTTTATATTGTGCTGGCTTGGTTTCGAACAGTGGAGAAGTTATATTTCTCCTACGGTCACACTGCAAGGAATAGCAATATTTTTACTCTTCTTGAATATTAAAGATATTCCCTTAACTTTTAAGAGACTAGTTCTTTTAATATCTCCACTAACTTTGGGGGTTTATCTGTTTCATGTACATCCTCTTATTTTTAGAAGAATTATACCAACCATCCATACTTTAGTTGAAGAACAAGAATTTCCCATTTTTGTCATTATGATTCTAGTTATGACACTGGCCCTGTTCTTTTCTGGCGCTATGATTGAGTATTTTAGAAATAAATTAATGGCGTATATTCTTACTTTAATAAAGAGTGTTAAAAATCTTAAACAGACTTAAAACTTTATTGTCTTATTAAAATAGGAGCAAGAGGCATTAAAATATACACTTCACTGAGAACTTAAGGTTTACTGAACTTATCCTTGATCTAATCGCCGTAACTAAGGAAGTTGCTAAGGAAGAGGACAAGGAAGTCGATATCAATAGCCTCAACAAACAAGAGCGCAAGGAACTCGTCAAGAAACTGGAAAAACAAATGCAAGAAGCCGTCGAAGTGCTTGATTTTGAACTGGCTGCTCAGATACGTGATATGATGTTGAAAGTGAAGGCGTTGGATTAGATAGGAGAAAACGAATGAAAATTTTAGTCATCAATGGACATCCTGACAAGGGAAGTTTCTGTCAAGAAATTTTTCAAACGATTGTAGAAAATATTGACTCAAATCATCATGAGCTTGAATCTATTAATCTAAATGAGATAGATTTTGATCCCGTATTACGTTATGGTTATCGAAAACGTATGGAAGAGGACTCTTTCATACTTCGCTCTCAGGAATTAATCCAGTGGGAAGATCATTTCATTTTTGTTTATCCAATTTGGTGGAGTAGTATGCCTAGTTTATTGAAGGGGTGGATTGATCGTGTTTTCACGCCAGGAATTGCTTACTCTGCCAATAATAAAGGAAGTTTTATTTGGAACTACTTAAGAGGTCAGCAGTTTAAAAAGTTACTAAAAGGAAAAACAGCCAGTATTTACGCAACATCCATGGCACCAACATGGTGGTACAAAGTATTTTCAGGCTCTATCAATATTCCAGACAGTTATGGAATATCAGTATTAAAGAATGCTGTCCTAAATCACTGCGGTATCAAAACAAAGAAAGTTTCAATTTTGGGTGAGTTAGGGCGTGAGGTGAATACAAATTCTACAAGACAAAAATATCTGCAAAAAGTTGCTGAGGAAGTTAAGGCGTTGGATTAGAAAATAGTATGGTTTATTTAAGAAAACTAATTGAAGAAGATTTGGTGTCTTTGTGGGAAATTGCTTATTCACAATCTAATCCAATTTGGAAGCAGTATGATGCTCCCTATTATGACGATTATCAGCATTTTCCTAATTTTCAAGAATTTAAACTACAAAAATCAGAATCTACTCTAAACAACTCAAATCGCCTTGGTATTTTTGTTGATGATAAATTAGTTGGGACTGTTTCGCGCTACTGGGTATGTAAACAAACAAGATGGATGGAATTGGGGATTTGTATTTATGATAACAAATTTTGGAACTCTGGCATTGGAAAAGCTGCTATGCTACAGTGGATAGATCAGACATTTCAGGATTATTCGGAGTTGGAGCATCTTGGTTTGACAACTTGGTCAGGAAATTTTGGTATGATGAAATTGGCTGAAAAATTAAGAATGAAAAAAGAAGCTCATATTCCAAAAGTTCGTTATTACCAAGGCAAATATTTTGATAGTATTAAATATGGTATTTTGAGAGAAGAATGGGGTAAAATAAATGAACCTAACTATCAAACAAATGGAAACTCCTGAAGAGATAGAAGGTAAATCCTTCGTTCATTGGCAAACGTGGAGAGAGGCTTATGATGACCTTTTACCTGCGAAATTTCAGGAGACGATGACATTAGAAAGATGTCGATTCTTTAGTCAAAAATATCCAGAAAATACATTGATTGCGATGGATGGCATGAAGGTAGTTGGTTTTATCAGTTATGGAAACTTTCGTGATGAGACTATTCAAGCTGGTGAAATTATTGCCTTATATGTTTTAAAAGACTATTACGGAAAAGGTATTGCTCAGGAGTTAATGAAGGAAGCTCTGACGACTCTTGAACAGTTCTCTGAAATATTTTTATGGGTATTAAAAGGGAATAAGCGAGCCATTGCATTCTATCAAAAAATGGGTTTTACTTTTGATGGGCAAGAAAAAATACTTGACCTTGGAAAACCTATCACTGAAATTAGAATGGTACGTAAGAAATCATCAAAATCTGAGAGTTAAATACTGGTAGAATTGTGATTTTGTTTTTAGATTACGCAATGAACAAACGATTACGTTTTAGAATATATTTTTAATGGAAAGAAGTTATTATGAAATTGAAAGAGACGAAGTATAAGAAGTCATCATGGTTAGATTCAGTACGTTATTGGTTACAAGGACATCGATTTTTCAAATTTTTGCTTGATATTGTCTTTTACATCATCTTGTTCCTAGTTATAGAATTCACAACATCACAGAACAAAAGCATTCCAGCTGATTTTCGGTACAGAGAACTCTTATTTCCCTTGCAATTGAATCTTTTTATCTTGGGTAATAGGTTCTATGCTCTCTTTTTGTCAGTGAAAACTGAAAAAGAAAGGACTCTTAAAAGATTTTGTGAACCCTTTATTTATATCAATATCCTTAGCTTCATTTTTCAACTGATTGGTGTGAGAAAAAGAGGAAGAGTCGTTCTGTCACCTTTGTTTTCACTGGAGTCATCCTATATCTGGTTTCCTATTGTCATCTACCTTCTAGTCTTGATGTTAACTTTGGCAATCTTCTTTCTCTCTAAAGGCTCAAAAAAAGGAGTAGATGAAAATGAAGATGAGTAGGCAAATGAAGTACAAGACAAAAGAAAAGCCTTCTTGGACTAAGAGGATTTTTCTTTGGATGGAAAGGCACAGAAGGATTGGTCAACTTTTGGATACGAGTGTATTATTTGGATCTATGTTTGTATCATTTCTTGCCGCCTCTTACATTAGTTATCCATTACCGAACATGAACTATCTTTCCCCCTTAAGCTTCAATCTTATCCTTCTGATCTTATCAACCTATTTCCTTGTCTTTCGTTTTAGTAGTGATAAACTTCAAAAATGGCGTTACTTTTCATGGGGATTCATTGGGTTCAATGGTCTTCTTTTTCCCTTTCATCTCTTGGTAGGTCTGAATTGGCTAGGACGTCGTAAGTCAACGAATTTCCCTCCCATAATTTCTATGGATCCAGCATATGTCTGGGTCCCTATTGTAAGTTATCTTTTCTTCTTTTTCTTGGGGCTGGGCATTCTGCTTTTGATTATACGAATGGAAAAGAGAAGAAGGAGGCGTAAATGGAACGAAAGATTAAGAGAAAAAAGAAGGTCAAACAACAGGATAGAAAAATGAGAAAAATCCATAAAAAGTATTCTTTGGTAGCTCACGTCCAATTGTGGCTGGAAAGACATTCAAAGATTGCTTCTTTTATGGATGGTGGTATAATATTATTATCTATTTTTGGTATCATGTATGTGTTGTTCGGGACGTCACTTATCCCGAAACCGTATCAAGAAATGTCCTATGTCTTGCCAATTATTATGAATTTTGTCTTTTTGGTGCACACACTTTATCAAGGTATTTTTAGAGATGGTTTTAGCAATAAGGCTTCAGTACAAGGATTTTTAGAAACTTTTCTATTCATAAACGGACCTATTTTTCTCCTCCACTTAATTGTTGGGGTGAAAGGGAGAAATGTTAAAAAAATTCCTTCCCTATTATCGATCGATTATCGCTACATCTGGCTTCCAATTACTACCTATCTAATCTTTTTCATCATTCCAGCGATATTAATGTTCATTTTGAAATATAAGGACAAAAAGAGGAATAATCATGACAAAAGAAAATCTAACTAAGTTATTTTCATTTAAAACTCTCTATTTGGCTTTGCTAGTTTTTGTGATTCTTCATTTGGTGCTGTTAGTTTTTGGTCTATCCTTTACGCCAGTTTTGTGGAATAGTTGGTTTTTCCTTCTTTGTTTGACCTTCTTAATCCATCCATGGAGAATCTTTTATAGAACAAGAGATGCTAAATGGTATCACCTTATTTTTCAAATATTTAGTGGATTGGTGACATTTTACCTTTGGTTTGCAGCATTCTTTGTTTTATCAGTTATCTCGGATCCAGCCGTCCCTATCAATATAGACTATCGCATAGAAGATAAGGAAATCATCATTGCTAGAGGTTTTTTGGCCCGTACTACTTATGACCATCATGAATTGATCAATCCCTTTATCATGAAGTCAGAAGTAAAATATCGAGATGAATAATAACAAATAGAAAGTGAGTGAATCCATGTCACGTTCCCAAAAAACAATCCTAACAAACATCTGCCTTGTCGAAGATAAGGCGCGAGGTAAAGTCCTAATGCAATATCGCTCTCCTGAAAACAATCGCTGGTCTGGCTATGCCTTTCCAGGAGGACATGTTGAGAATGGCGAGGCCTTTGCCGAGTCTGTCATTCGTGAGATTTATGAAGAAACAGGTCTAACCATTCAGAATCCACAACTAGTCGGCATTAAAAACTGGCCCTTAGATACAGGTGGGCGCTACATCGTCGTTTGTTATAAGGCGACAGAGTTTACTGGAAGTCTCCAATCCTCAGGAGAAGGAGAAGTATCTTGGGTGCAAAAAGACCAGATTCCAAACTTGGAACTGGCCTATGATATGTTGCCTTTGATGGAAATGATGGAAGCACCTGACAAGTCTGAGTTCTTCTATCGCCACCGTACAGAAGATGGATGGGAGAAAGAAATTTTCTAGTCTTTTACTAAATAACCTAACTGATCCAAGGCCTCCTCGATATAGTGGAGGTCTTGTTGCGTTTCGGCTTCAACAAGGTGGTAATGGATGCCGTCTGTCAATTCAGAAAGGGGTCTAAAGTCTGAATTCTCGACTTGTTCGAGAAAATGCTGGACATCTCGGCGACAAGTGAGTTTGAGTAGGGTTTCAATTTCTCCATAAACGGGATGATCGATTAAGATATTTTGAACGCGTCCGCCATTGTCTACAATAGCTAGTAGTTCCTGTCCGATTTCTTCCAGTTCATGTTTCACTTTAAAGAGTTTGTGGACGTAGGGGCTGGCATCATTTTCTTTGTAGATATAACCACGATTGGTGGATAGGATAGGAGCTCCATCTGCTCGAAGAATAGCGATGTCCTGTACAATGACTTGGCGCGTAACATGAAAGTGTTCAGCCAAGGTTTGACCATTGAGAGCTTTTGGTGCCTCTTTTAACAGTTTGAGAAGAGCTTGTTTGCGATCCTTTGTCATAGTTTTTCCTTTTAGCGACGTTTTCGAAGCACTTTATAGACAGCTAGTGCTAATGTATAGTCTACCATACTATGGACGATTGTGCCAAAACCAACTAGGACAAAGAGAACATAAAACATATTTTCAACATTTGTCCCTGAAGTAGCATAAAAGATGATACAAGCTATTACTTCAGCGATAGCATGAACAACACCCAAAACAAAGTTAAAAATCCAAGATGCCTTTGGTTTATCCAAGGTTTCAGGGAATTTTTTTAAGTACAAAGCCCCCAAAGTACCAAAAACGATGTGAGAGAAGGCACGAAGTACAATAACAGGCGGATAGCCAGCCATCAGGAAACCAAGACTAGAAGCAATAATCACAAAAGCAGCCATCAAAGGCGAAAGAAACATGGCGATAAAGACGGGGATATGACTTCCCAAGGTGTAAGAAGCCGGTGGGATAACGATTTTAAAAGGCATAATGATTGGAATCAAAATCGCTATTGCAGTGAGTAGGGCAGTCATAGTCATAAACTGCGTTTTTTTCCGTATATCCATAAGAACCTCCATTTATCTGTATATACACAAGTATAGTACAATAAATCACCAATCAAGTCAAGAAGCATTATTGATTTTTCAGGAAAATTTGGTTAAAATGTGGTAAAGAATAATAGGAACTGAGGAGAAATTGTGATGATACTTTTTGTTTACCTAATCGTGGTAATCGTGATGATGTCAAAGCAGAAAAAAGAAGGGAAAGTAGTCTCAGGTTGGACTCGTTTCCTAGTTTATAGTTTATTGGTCCTTTCGCTACTCTCTCTATTAGCAAGTAGCCTAGCTGTTTCACTCTTTAGCCTTCCTTTATTAGGTTTTCTTTTGATGGCAGCAATACTCGAAATTGCTTATTTTGTCAGATTGGTGATTGCATTTGGTTTGGTTTTACTATCTTTAACCCTATATTTGGATAGCCAGAAAAGTCAGCAACCTACACCTCTTTCGTATCAACTCCTGCGCTTTGGCTTTCATATTCTATTGATGTTTCTCATGTTTTAAATGCTAAACTCCACCTTCAGGATGAAAGTGGAGTTGATTTTTTATTTCTTCAAAGTTTCGAGACGGGGAACAATTGCTACTGTTAGTACGGCAGAGATGACAAGCTCGGCAATTGAGTTTGTAGAAATAACGGTTGCTAGGAGTTTTTGGATATTGCCGTCGAAGACATTTCCAAAAAGGAAGAAGATTCCACCAAGGACAAAGACGGTGTTGGTAAGGGAACCAAGGGCACCAGCTAGGATTAGCCCAGTTTTATTTTTCATCAGTTTATAGACCAAGTAAGGTGTCAGACCGATCAAAACGCGAGGGACAATAGCGATAATCGCAGAATAGATGTTTCCGTTCGGTACGAATGGAGAAAAGAGGTAGCTGGTTGGAAGGATGGTAATCGTGTTTACCGTTAAGCTCAATAGCCCCATAAGAAAACCAAGTGTAACTCCAACGCGAGGACCATAGATGATACTAGCAATAATGACTGGAATATGAACGATAGTTGGTTTAATTGGAAATGGGAAAAGGTTAAATAGGAGAGAGCTCAAAAAGTGGATAACGAGCATAACTGCAAAAAAGATAGCAATTGGGGCAATGTTAGAGCGTTTGTTCATTGAGGGTTTCCTTTATTCTTTCTAATATAGTATTCAGGTCAGCTAGGGCGCCTTTGCCGTGATCGCCACAGGCTAGTAAAGATTCTTTTGGGGAGATAATCTGATAACCATAGGTCTCTAATGTTTTTAGATTAGCCTGAGTTGCCGGATGGTCATACATTTTGGTATTCATGGCTGGCGCTAAGAGTTTAGGGATGTGACTTGGTAGGGCAAGCGCTGTGCTTGTCACCATGTTATCCGCAAATCCGTGGACTAACTTTGCGATGGTATTAGCAGTAGCAGGGACAACGATAAAAAGATCAGTTCTTTTACCTAGTTCGATATGATTGACTTGATCAGGATAGGGTTCCTTCATGACATCAAGGTGAACTGGATTCTGTGAGAGTACCTGTAGTGTCAACGGTTGGATAAACTCTCTCGCTGCCTCAGTCATTAAGACAGTAACCTGATGGCCTTGTTTTTTCAAGGAACTGACTAGATCAGCTGATTTATAGGAGGCAATGGAACCTGTCACTGCGATGAGAATATTTGCCATGGCTTTCCTTTCTATGAATCGTATGCTTGAATTTTTTCAAGGAGGAGATTTGCTATTTCCTCTTTGGTTTGAACAGTTTGAAGATGATCATTCTCAACAAAGATAGCTCGGTGCCGATTTGCTGAAATGTGAGTGAGGTCATTTGCAATGATTAAGTCTGCTTGGTTCTTGATAAGGCTTTTTCTAGCAATTTCTATGAGATAATCTTCAGAGACATCAACCAACAGTTTGAAACCAATCAGATGAATAGCTGGATTCCATTCCTTGACTAGAGAGATGATTTTGGGTGTTTTTTTCAGGAATAAAACCTGAACCTCGTCAGTTGAAGAAATCTTAGCTTGATGATTCTGCTTGTTTAAAAAATCTTCCAAATTAGAGCTAGCCTGAACCTCCTCAAGCCCCGTCATATAAACAGGTGTGTAGTCAGATACAGCCATTGAATGAATCAAGGCTTGATAATCTTTGACACGTTCTTGCATCACAACTAGAAGGTCGTTGGTATTGTTAATTTCTCGAATGCTTAGATTAGGATGAGCTTCTGGCTTCACAGCTCGTTTTGTCGCTATCAAACAAACTTCATGCCCCGCAGCAAGCAAGGTCTCTGTGATGATTTTCCCCAAGCGACCTGTAGAATGGTTAGTAATAGAGCGGACGCTATCGATAGCTTCACTGGTACCGCCCGATGTGACTAAAATTTTCATAGCACTATTGTACACAAAAATAAACGGTAAGTAAAATGAAAGCGATAAAATTTTGCTAAAACAAAGCTACACTATAGTTTATAACTATAAAGCCATATAAAATTTTTCAAAGGGCTCTAAAAATCTTGAAATCCAGGATATTTACGAACGTTTAGAGAGTTTATGGATGTTAAAAATCTTGTTTTGTGTTATAATGAGTTATCATATTAGATGTTAGAGGAGTTTGCTATGAAAACAGATATTGAAATTGCACAGAGTATTAAGTTGAAACCAATCGTTGATGTTGTAGAGAAATTGGGTATTTCTTACGACGATTTGGAATTATATGGAAAGTACAAGGCTAAGCTCAGCTTTGATAAAATTCGTGCAGTTGAGAGCAATCCAGTTGGAAAATTGATCTTGGTTACTGCCATCAACCCAACACCTGCAGGTGAAGGGAAATCAACCATTACCATTGGTCTTGCGGATGCCTTGAACAAGATTGGTAAGAAAACCATGATTGCTATCCGCGAACCATCTCTTGGTCCTGTAATGGGGATTAAGGGTGGTGCAGCCGGTGGTGGTTATGCCCAAGTGCTACCAATGGAAGACATCAACCTTCACTTTACTGGAGATATGCATGCCATTACAACTGCCAACAATGCCCTTTCTGCCTTGATCGACAATCACTTTCACCAAGGAAATGAGCTGGGAATCGACCAACGTCGTATCCTCTGGAAACGTGTTGTGGACTTGAACGACCGCGCTCTTCGTCATGTGACCGTTGGACTTGGTGGCCCTCTAAACGGTATTCCTCGTGAGGACGGTTTTGATATTACAGTTGCTTCTGAAATCATGGCGATTCTTTGCTTGGCGACTGATATTGAAGATTTGAAACGTCGTTTGGCTAATATCGTTATTGGTTATCGCTATGATCGTACGCCTGTTTCTGTAGGTGATTTGCAGGTTGAGGGTGCTTTAGCATTGATTTTGAAAGATGCTATCAAACCGAACCTGGTTCAGACAATTTACGGTACACCTGCCTTTGTGCACGGTGGTCCATTTGCCAATATCGCTCATGGATGTAACTCAGTTTTGGCAACAAGCACGGCCCTTCGCTTGGCGGACTATACAGTTACTGAAGCTGGTTTTGGTGCGGACCTTGGTGCCGAGAAATTCCTTGACATTAAGACGCCAAACTTGCCAACATCTCCAGATGCTGTTGTCATCGTCGCAACCCTTCGTGCCCTTAAGATGAATGGTGGTGTAGCTAAGGACGCTTTGACAGAGGAAAATGTAGAAGCAGTTCGTTCAGGTTTTGCTAACTTGAAACGCCACGTTGAGAACATCCGTAAGTTCGGTATTCCAGCAGTTGTAGCTATCAATGAATTTGTTTCTGATACAGAGGCTGAAATCGCAGCCTTGAAGGAACTATGTGCCTCAATTGATGTGCCAGTTGAGTTGGCTAGTGTCTGGGCTGATGGCGCAGAAGGAGGCGTAGCGCTTGCTGAAACGGTTGTTAAGACTATCTCTGAAAATCCAGCCAACTACACTCGTCTTTATGACAACGACCTTTCTGTTCAAGAAAAGATTGAAAAGATTGTTACTGAAATCTATCGTGGTAGCAAAGTGAACTTTGAGAAGAAAGCTCAAACGCAAATTGCCCAAATCGTTCAGAATGGTTGGGACAAATTGCCAATCTGTATGGCGAAAACGCAATATAGTTTCTCTGACAATCCAAATGCACTCGGAGCTCCAGAAAACTTTGAAATTACCATTCGTGAATTGGTACCAAAATTGGGTGCAGGCTTCATCGTTGCCCTAACTGGTGATGTCATGACCATGCCAGGACTTCCAAAACGTCCAGCCGCTCTTAATATGGATGTTGAAAGTGATGGAACAGTCCTAGGCTTGTTCTAGTAAATTGCAATTGATTTAAATGAGTTTGGAAATAATATCCAAGCTCATTTTTTTATCTAGATTTAAGGAGTTGTCTTCAGCTGATGAAAGATTTACCTTCTAGACGCAACCAGTCTAGGTAAAGATATTTTCCCTGATTTTTGATATAATAGAAACATTGACTTCAAGAGTAAGGAAGAGAAAATGAACGCATTATTGAATGGAATGAATGACCGTCAAGCCGAGGCGGTGCAAACGACAGAAGGGCCCTTGTTAATCATGGCGGGGGCTGGTTCTGGGAAGACTAGAGTTTTAACCCATCGTATCGCCTACTTGATTGATGAAAAAATGGTCAATCCTTGGAATATCTTGGCCATTACCTTTACCAATAAGGCTGCGCGTGAGATGAAGGAGCGTGCCTATGGGCTCAACCCAGCAACCCAAGACTGCCTGATTGCGACCTTTCACTCCATGTGTGTTCGTATCCTACGTCGCGATGCGGATCATATTAGCTACAATCGTAATTTCACTATTGTAGATCCAGGAGAACAGCGAACTCTTATGAAGCGCATTCTAAAGCAATTAAACTTGGATCCGAAAAAATGGAATGAACGGACCATTTTGGGAACCATTTCCAATGCTAAGAATGACTTGATTGATGATGTCGCATATGCTGCCCAGGCTGGTGATATGTATACGCAAATCGTAGCTCAGTGTTACACAGCCTATCAAAAAGAGCTTCGTCAGTCTGAGTCCGTTGACTTTGATGATTTGATTATGTTGACTTTGCGTCTCTTTGATCAGAATCCTGATGTCTTGACCTACTATCAGCAGAAGTTCCAGTACATTCATGTTGATGAGTACCAAGATACCAACCATGCCCAGTATCAATTGGTCAAACTCTTGGCTTCACGCTTTAAAAACATCTGCGTGGTCGGTGATGCAGACCAATCTATCTATGGTTGGCGTGGGGCTGATATGCAGAATATCTTGGATTTCGAGAAAGATTATCCTCAAGCCAAGGTAGTTTTGCTAGAGGAAAATTACCGTTCAACCAAAACCATTCTCCAAGCAGCCAATGACGTCATCAAAAACAATCAAAATCGCCGCCCCAAGAATCTCTGGACCCAGAATGCCGATGGGGAGCAAATCGTTTATTATCGCGCAAATGACGAACAGGATGAGGCTGTTTTTGTAGCCAAAACCATTGATGAACTTGGTCGTAGTCAAAACTTCCTCCACAAGGATTTTGCAGTTCTTTATCGGACTAATGCGCAATCCCGTACTATTGAGGAAGCACTGCTTAAGTCCAATATTCCTTATACTATGGTCGGAGGGACCAAGTTCTACAGCCGTAAGGAAATCCGTGATATTATCGCCTACCTTAATCTTATTGCTAATTTAAGTGACAATATCAGTTTTGAGCGCATTATTAACGAACCAAAACGTGGAATTGGCCCAGGAACCGTTGAGAAAATCCGTGATTTTGCGAATATGCAAGAGATGTCTATGCTGGATGCTTCAGCTAATATTATGTTGTCTGGCATCAAAGGAAAAGCAGCACAGTCAATTTGGGACTTTGCCAATATGATCTTGGATTTGCGAGAAAAACTGGATCAATTAACTATCACCGAGCTGGTGGAGGCTGTTCTAGAAAAAACAGGTTATGTCGATATTCTTAATGCTCAGGCAACCTTGGAAAGCAAGGCGCGGGTTGAAAATATCGAAGAGTTCCTATCTGTTACCAAGAACTTTGATGACAATCCTGATAGTCAAGAAGAAGAAACAGGTTTGGATAAACTCAGTCATTTCTTGAATGACTTAGCCTTGATTGCAGATACGGATACAGGCAGTCAGGAGACATCAGAAGTGACCTTGATGACCCTCCATGCAGCTAAGGGACTTGAGTTCCCAGTTGTCTTTATCATTGGGATGGAGGAAAATGTCTTTCCCCTTAGCCGTGCAGCAGAAGATCCGGATGAACTGGAAGAGGAACGTCGTTTGGCCTATGTAGGTATCACGCGCGCGGAGAAAATCCTCTATCTGACCAATGCTAACTCACGCTTGCTTTTTGGGCGTACCAACTACAATCGTCCAACTCGTTTTATCAATGAAATCAGTTCGGACTTGCTTGAGTATCAAGGCTTGGCTCGACCAGCGAATACTAGCTTTAAGGCTTCTTATAGCAGTGGTGGGATTGCTTTTGGTCAAGGTATGAGCTTAGCTCAGGCCCTTCAAGAACGGAAACGCAATGCTGCACCAAGCTCTATCCAGTCAAGTAGTCTCCCATTTGGACAGTTTACAGCCGGAAATAAAAAAGATTCAAGCGATACTAACTGGTCTATTGGAGATATTGCACTTCACAAGAAATGGGGAGAGGGTACTGTTCTGGAAGTCTCTGGTAGCGGTGATACTCAGGAATTGAAAATCAATTTCCCAGAAGTCGGTCTGAAAAAACTCCTAGCCAGCGTTGCCCCAATTGAGAAAAAAATCTAATTTTTCATCCTCCTCACGAATAATAAAGTGAGGAGGATTTTTATGTACAGTATTTCATTCCAAGAAGATTCACTCTTACCTAGAGAAAGACTAGTTAAAGAAGGAGTAGAGGCTCTAAGCAATCAAGAGTTGTTAGCTATTTTGCTCAGAACAGGAACGCGTCAGGCAAATGTTTTTGAAATTGCCCAGAAAGTCTTGAACAGTTTGACCAGTCTAACTGATTTGAAAAAAATGACCCTGCAGGAATTACAGAGTCTGTCTGGTATTGGACGCATTAAAGCTATTGAACTACAAGCAGTGATTGAACTGGGGAATCGCATTCACAAGCATGAAACTCTTGAGATGGAAAGTATTCTCAGCAGTCAAAAGCTAGCTAAAAAAATGCAACAGGAACTGGGCGACAAAAAACAAGAGCACCTAGTGGCGCTCTATCTCAATACTCAAAATCAAATCATTCATCAGCAGACCATTTTCATCGGCTCTGCGACACGTAGCATTGCTGAACCAAGGGAAATCCTTCACTATGCCCTCAAGCATATGGCTACCTCTGTGATTCTCGTTCACAATCATCCATCTGGTTCTGTATCTCCTAGTCGAAATGATGATCATGTCACTAAGCTAGTCAAGGAAGCTTGCGAACTGATGGGAATTGTTTTCTTGGACCATTTGATTGTATCGCACTCGGATTACTTTAGTTACCGTGAAAAGACAGATTTGATTTAAGATTACACATGATCTTACTCAATCACTTCTAAAACATAGGAATCTACTTCTGTCATATTGATAACAGGAAGAGGTTTTATCGTGGGCACAAGTAAATTTTCTTGAACGATAAAGTTGACAATCGCATTGAAATCTTCGATTTTATAATATCTTTTTTTATGAATGAGAATATCTCTGTAAAAGTAAAGACTTGAATGAAATTTACTTTTTAGTTTGGCATCTGCCTTTTTACAAAATCGTTTTGCCTTTTTAGACATTTCTTTCAGCTGTTTTTCTTTTTCTTTTTGAGATAGTTTATCGAAATTCTCTTTATTCTTAGAAAAAGATTGGTAACTTTCCGCTGTTAAAAGTCTATAGAGATTAGAAAGATGAAAGCAAACTGTTATTTCTTTTTCATTATTTGATAAGAAAAGATTAGCTTCCTTTTCCTTATAAGATATGAAAACATTAGCTTCTATATCTCTCAAAATCTCATGAGTAGAAGGTATTTTAATTTCATTCATGTTTTAATAACCTATTTATAAGTCCTAGAGTTCGTTAACAACATAGTCAAATAGCGTTTTATCTTTGGGGCGATTTTCAAATAAAAATTCAGGATGCCATTGAACACCAAGATAAGGGAAACCGTCCGTAGTGGTCACAGCCTCAATGATTCCATCTTTAGGATCATGTGCTACAACCTTAAGATTTGAAGCTAGATCTTTAATACTCTGGTGGTGGAAGGAGTTGATGTGAGAGATTTCTCCATAGATTTCTCGGAGAATGGTATCAGATTCCGTTACGAGGCGTTGGGTCGTGTATTCGGCTGAACAGTCCTGCCAATGATCTTCAATATCTTGGTGAAGTGTGCCTCCCATAGCAACATTGAAAAGTTGAGTACCCCGACAAACAGAAAAAATTGGTTTCTTTTGCTTTATCGCTTCTTTGATAAGTGCTAGTTCAAAAATATCTCTTTGAAGGTGGTAGTCATCACTATCAATAGCCTTTGGTTCACCATAGTATTTTGGGTCAACATTTTGCCCACCCGTTAGGATGAGCTTATCAATGATACTGATGTAATAGGCAGCCATTTCTTGATCACCAATCGGTAGGATGATTGGAATTCCGCCAGCGTCTTTGACTCCTTCAACAAAGCCCTTTGCTGCATAGCTCATCATGATGTCATCATCTGGATGAGCTTTTTCATTTCCTGTAATCCCAATAACTGGTTTTTTCATAAATGCTTTCGCTTTCTAATCCTCTTTACGCATAAAATAGAGGAGAGTTTGGAGTTCGCTTGTTAAATCGACATACTGAACGACCACATCTTTTGGGAGGTGAAGGTGGACAGGGGAAAAGCTGAGAATACCTTTTATACCTGCATCAACCAAAAGATTGGCAACTTCTTGTGATTGAACACTTGGAACTGTTAGGATAGCAGTTTTGACATCTGCTTCTTTGATTTTTTCTTTAATCTGTGAGATACCATAGATTGGAATCCCATCAGGTGTCTGACTTCCAACTTCTGGATGGTCATCTAGGTCAAAGCCCATGATAATTTTCATCTTGTTACGCTCATGAAAGCGGTAGTGGAGAAGGGCATGTCCCATATTTCCAATCCCAACCAGCATAACATTTGTAATGGAGTTATCATTTAGGAGATCAGCAAAAAAATTCATCAATTTTTTGACATCGTAACCAAAACCACGACGACCTAGTTCACCAAAGTAGGAAAAATCCCGACGAACGGTCGCAGAATCAATACCGATAGCCTCTGCAATTTGCTTGGAGTTGGCACGTTCGATTTTTTCTGCATGAAATCTCTTAAAAATTCGATAGTAAAGAGAGAGTCTTTTTGCTGTTGCTTTTGGAATAGCAGACTGTTTATCTTTCACAAAATCACAACCTTTCTATTCTTCTATTTTATAGAAACATTGTGAAAAAATCAACAAAAACAAGAAAAAACTAAGAAATTTCTTAGTTTTTATCTGAAAAATGAGCTTGCGATAGAAAACGGTAGAGATCGCCAACCAATCCTTGATAAATCACCTTATCATTCAGCGTTAAGGAGCTGATTAGGAGAGTATCAGGTAGGGTCACACAGCCAGATAGAGATAACATGAGCTCTTCGTAATCCTTATATTCAAGTGTACGTTCTATGTGATAGTTATCTTGATAAGTAAGTCGATACATAGTCAATTATCTTTCTTCTTTAGTGAAGATACCGCGTTCTACAAGGCTGTCCATGAGGAAGTAGAATTTTTCCTGATGAATGTGGTGGTCTTCTGATTTAAAGATATTGACCAAACGAAGGCCAGACTTGTCAGTGATGTTGAGTTTAGCACCTGTAAGGTCTTTATTGATGATGATTTTTAGCTTGAAGCCTTCACCACTGTTGGGTACTTTTTCAAGTAGCCGAGTCAGTTCGAAGTTTCCAACTTTTGTTTCAAAAAAAGTATTATCTTTCAGTGTGAACTTTTTGACAGTTGGGCTAAGTGTGTAGTCGTAGCGGCAGTTTTGTAGTTTAATGGTTTTTTCGAATGCCATTAGATTAATCTCCAATAATATTTTTTAAGGTTTGTGCGAGTTGTTTCAGTTCATCCTCAGTGTTAAGAGGAGAGAGACTGATACGGACAGATTCTTTCAAACGATGTGAATCAGACCCATAAAATGCTTCAAGCACATGACTGGTTTGCACAATACCAGCAGTACAAGCTGAACCGGTAGAAATTGAAATTCCTTCAAGATCTAACCGTAGCAAGAGCAAATCATTTTTTTGACCAGGAAAGCCAATGTTGACAACATAAGGTAGTTGGTGGTTGCTTTCATTGAGATAGTATTCGAGACCTGCAATTTCTTCTAAAAAAGCAGATTTGAGTGCGCTTAGTTTTTGGTAATGCTCAAGTTGGTAATTTAAATCTTCTTTGAGAGCAGCGACCATGCCTACAATGGCAGCGAGATTTTCTGTTCCAGCCCGTTTCTTTTGTTCTTGATCACCACCATGAAGATAGGAGTCAAAGTCCACAGTCGATGCGTAAATGAAGCCGACACCTTTTGGTCCATGGAATTTGTGGGCAGAAGCGCTGAGGAAATCAATTCCCAATTCCTCGGGATGGATAGGAAGTTTCCCGATAGCTTGAACAGCATCTACATGATAAGCCGCAGGATGGTCTTTTAAAATATGTCCAATCTCAGCGATAGGTAAGAGACTGCCCGTTTCATTGTTAGCATACATGGTGGAAACGAGAATGGTGTCGCCACGCAAGGCTTCTTGAATTTGCTGGGCAGTAATTTCTTGATTTACTGGTTGGATGATAGTCGCTTCAAAGCCAAAATGTTGCACCAGGTAATCGATGGTTTCAAGCACAGAATGGTGTTCAATAGCTGTCGTGATGATATGTTTTCCACGTTCTTGATGACGGAGACAATAGCCGATAATGGCTGTATTGTTACTTTCTGTACCGCCAGATGTGAAAAAGATATGTTGAGGTTTGGTTCCTAGTAAGTGGGCTAAGTCCTGACGAGCTTCTCGTAAGAGTTTACCAGCTTGTCGACCATGACTATGAATACTAGAAGGATTACCATGAGTTTCTTGCATGACCTTGGTCATTTCTGCAATAGCTACTGCTGACATAGGAGTCGTTGCAGCATTGTCCAAATAAATCAAAGAATCACCTTATTTCTTTTTGTTGTAAGCAAAGAGTGGGCTGACTGGTTTTCTTTCATGGATGCGGACGATAGCATCACCAATTAATTCGCTAGCAGTAATGTAACATACATTTTCTGGAGTTCTTTCTTTGGTCGCTACGGAGTCTGTCACAAGGATTTCCTTGATGTTTGTAGCGTCAAGAAGGTCTGCTGCCCCTTCAACAAATAAACCGTGACTAGATACTGCATAAATCTCAGTTGCGCCTTCACGTTCAACGATTTTGGCTGCTTCAGAGAAAGTACGACCAGTATTTAGGATATCGTCAATCAATATAGCCTTTTTGCCTTCAACATCCCCAATGATATAGCCTTCGTTACGATCAGAATCGTCTTGGGCGTAGTCAATGATAGCGATAGGAGCATCAAGGTATTCAGCCAAACTACGTGCACGTTTAACACCAGAGTTCTTTGGACTGACAACAACAACATCAGAGCCAAGAAGTCCTTTATCACAGTAGTGCTTAGCAAATAGAGGAACAGTATAAAGATTATCTACAGGAATATCAAAGAAACCTTGGACCTGAACAGCGTGGAGGTCCAGCGTTAGAACACGGCTAACACCAGCTTTGACAAGCATATTGGCAACCAGTTTCGCAGTGAGGGGTTCGCGAGAAGAAGCGATACGATCCTGACGCGCATAACCAAAGTAAGGAAGGACAACGTTGATACTATGAGCACTTGCGCGTACACAAGCGTCAACCATGATCAACAACTCCATCAAGTGGTTGCTAACAGGGTAGCTGGTTGACTGGATAATGTAGACATCGTAACCACGGACACTTTCTTCGATGTTGACCTGGATTTCGCCGTCAGAAAATTGTCGAGAGGATAATTTCCCAAGAGGTACACCAACTGTATCCGCAATCTTTTGAGCGATTTCATGGTTAGAGTTTAGGGTGAAAAGTTTCATGTTGTTTCTATCTGACATTGTAGACCGTCCTCTGTAAACTTTGTGAATCTTCTTTGAGAAAGTTTTGTTTTTCAAAGCCAGATTCTTTTATTTTTATCTTTTCTATTTTACCAAAAAAAGGAGATTATTTCAGCTTTTTTTCATGCTTTTAATAAAACGAATTAATTTTGATGGAGCTTTCTGATAAGTTATCTGATTTTCATCTAAAAATTTCTGAAAATCGGCTTTCCCTTTTTCATGGTCAGTGACTTCAAGCTCCAGTTCATAGTCCGTCTGGTCAAAGTATTGACTTTCATCTAAGGCCATTAAGCCAATTTCTGTTTTCGTTTCATAACGTAGAGTTGAAAGACAGCCTAGAACAAGCCAATCATGGCTTTCGATGCCAATCTTAGCGAGCTTCTCTAGAACGAGCCCTTGAGGTAGTTTTTGTTTTTCTAGGTATGATTCAGCTTCTGGAAGAGTTAGTTTCTGGTTGTATTCCATATTTCCTACAGTTTGAGGTACTTTCAAGGTCAATTCTGCCCAATCTGAAAAGGTGCGAATGCGCATGGCAACCTTCTTTTCACGCAATTGGAAATCCGGTGTGTCAATGTAGTAGTTTTTCTGAAGGACGGGTTGGATATGGGAAAACTGTTTTCTTAGATGATCATATTCCTCTTTTTTCAGAAGTGTTTTCAATTCTATTTCTAAATGTTTCATTTTTTCAACCTTTTCTATATCTTTGAAAGCGATTTATGGTATAATGGACAATGTATTTATTGTATACGAATGTACTGAAAAAATCAAAGATTTTCGACAGAGCAATCAAACATTACAAGGGAGAAAGTATGACCATAGAATGGGAAGAATTTTTAGATCCTTACATTCAGGCTGTTGGTGAATTGAAGATTAAACTTCGGGGGATTCGCAAACAGTATCGTAAGCAAAACAAGCATTCTCCGATTGAGTTTGTAACGGGTCGTGTCAAGCCGATTGAAAGTATCAAAGAAAAGATGGCTCGTCGAGGAATTACCTATGCAACTTTAGAAAATGACTTGCAAGACATTGCGGGTTTACGTGTCATGGTTCAGTTTGTAGATGACGTGGAAGAAGTTGTTGCAATTTTACGTAAACGCCAAGATATGAGGGTCGTTCAGGAACGAGATTATATTACTCATCGTAAGGCTTCAGGTTATCGTTCTTATCACGTGGTTGTCGAGTACACGGTTGATACGATCAACGGGGCTAAGACGATTTTGGCGGAAATTCAAATACGGACTTTAGCCATGAATTTCTGGGCTACGATTGAACACTCGCTCAATTATAAATATCAGGGCGATTTTCCAGAAGAAATCAGGAAAAGGCTGGAAATCACAGCGAAAATAGCCTATCAACTGGATGAAGAAATGGGTAAGATTCGTGATGATATCCAGGAAGCGCAGGCTCTCTTTGATCCATTGAGCAGAAAACTAAACGATGGTGTAGGAAATAGTGACGATACAGATGAAGAATACAGGTAAACGAGTTGACCTCATAGCAAATAGAAAGCCACAAAGTCAGAAGGTTTTGCATGAACTGAGGGAAAAACTAAAGAAACAACATTTTATACTGAACGATACCAATCCCGACATCGTCATTTCGATTGGTGGCGATGGGATGCTTTTATCTGCCTTTCACAAGTATGAGAATCAGTTAGACAAGGTTCGATTTGTAGGTGTTCATACAGGGCATTTGGGATTTTACACAGATTATCGTGATTTTGAGCTGGATCAGTTGGTGACCAATCTTTTACTAGATACTGGTGCCAAAGTTTCCTATCCAGTCTTGAATGTCAAGGTAACGCTTGAAAATGGAGAAGTGAAAATCTTCCGTGCTTTAAATGAAGCCAGTATCCGTCGATCAGATCGGACCATGGTTGCGGATATCATCATTAACCACGTTCCATTTGAGAGATTTCGTGGAGATGGAGTGACTGTTTCAACGCCGACGGGAAGTACCGCCTACAACAAGTCCTTGGGTGGAGCTGTCTTGCATCCTACCATTGAAGCCTTGCAGTTGACGGAAATAGCAAGTCTTAACAACCGAGTCTATCGCACTTTGGGGTCATCGATCATTATTCCCAAAAAAGATAAGATTGAACTTTTGCCGACACGCAATGATTATCACACGATATCAGTCGATAACAGCGTCTATTCCTTCCGTAATATCGAACGGATTGAGTATCAAATCGACCATCACAAGATTCACTTCGTAGCGACTCCAAGTCACACTAGTTTCTGGAATCGTGTCAAAGATGCCTTCATCGGCGAGGTGGATGAATGAGGTTCGAATTTATCGCAGATGAGCACGTCAAAGTCAAAACTTTCCTCAAGAAACATGAGGTTTCTAAGGGGCTTTTGGCTAAGATTAAGTTTCGAGGCGGGGCTATACTGGTCAATGGCCAACCACAAAATGCGACTTATCTCTTAGATATTGGAGATAGGGTAACTATTGATATCCCTGCAGAGGAAGGGTTTGAGAGCCTTGAAGCTATTGATCGACCACTCGATATCTTGTATGAGGATGACCATTTTCTGGTTTTGAATAAGCCTTATGGAGTAGCTTCCATCCCCAGTGTCAATCATTCCAATACCATTGCTAATTTTATCAAGGGCTATTATGTAAAGCAAAACTATGAAAACCAGCAAGTTCACATCGTGACTAGGCTTGATAGAGATACTTCTGGTTTGATGCTTTTTGCCAAGCACGGCTACGCTCATGCACGTTTAGACAAGCAGTTGCAACGAAAGTCTATCGAGAAACGCTACTTTGCTTTGGTTAAAGGAGCTGGTGTCTTGGAGCCTGAAGGGGAGATTATTGCGCCGATTGCGCGTGATGAAGATTCTATTATCACAAGACGGGTTGCCAAAGGTGGGAAATACGCTCATACGTCATACAAAGTTGTAGCTTCTTACGGAAATATTCACTTGGTCGATATTCAACTGCATACTGGACGAACTCATCAGATCCGAGTGCATTTTTCTCACATCGGTTTTCCTCTTTTAGGAGACGATCTCTATGGAGGAAGTTTAGACGACGGCATTCAGCGTCAGGCCTTGCATTGCCATTATTTATCTTTTTATCATCCCTTTCTAGAGCAAGATTTGCAGCTAGAAAGCCCCTTACCGGATGATTTCAGCAATCTTATTACTCAGTTATCAACTAATACTCTTTAAAAACTATTTGGAGTATAATTTATTTTCTTAAAGGAGAAAACTCATGGAAGTTTTTGAAAGTCTCAAAGCCAACCTGGTTGGCAAAAATGCTCGTATCGTTCTCCCTGAAGGAGAAGAGCCACGTATTCTTCAAGCAACAAAACGCTTGGTAAAAGAAACAGAAGTAATTCCTGTTTTGCTCGGAAACCCTGAAAAAATTAAAATTTATCTCGAAATCGAAGGGATCATGGATGGTTATGAAGTAATTGATCCCCAACACTATCCTCAATTCGAAGAAATGGTTGCTGCTTTAGTAGAGCGTCGTAAGGGTAAAATGACTGAAGAAGAAGCGCGCAAAGTTTTGGTTGAAGACGTCAACTACTTTGGTGTGATGCTAGTCTACTTGGGCTTGGTTGACGGTATGGTATCTGGTGCGATTCACTCGACTGCCTCAACAGTTCGCCCAGCCCTACAAATCATCAAAACTCGTCCAAATGTAACTCGTACGTCAGGTGCCTTCCTTATGGTACGTGGTACGGAACGTTACCTATTTGGAGACTGTGCCATTAACATCAATCCAGATGCAGAAGCCTTGGCTGAAATTGCTATCAACTCAGCAATCACAGCTAAGATGTTTGGTATTGAACCTAAAATTGCTATGCTAAGCTATTCTACTAAAGGTTCAGGATTTGGTGAAAGTGTTGATAAGGTAGTGGAAGCTACTAAAATTGCTCACGACTTGCGTCCCGACCTTGAGATTGATGGTGAGTTGCAATTTGATGCGGCCTTTGTTCCTGAAACTGCAGCTCTTAAAGCTCCAGGAAGTAATGTAGCTGGTCAAGCAAATGTCTTTGTCTTCCCAGGTATCGAAGCAGGAAATATTGGGTACAAGATGGCAGAACGTCTCGGTGGTTTTGCGGCTGTAGGACCTGTTTTGCAAGGTTTGAACAAACCAGTTAACGACCTTTCTCGTGGATGTAATGCAGATGATGTGTACAAGTTGACCCTTATCACAGCAGCTCAAGCAGTTCATCAATAAGATTTAGTCCTCTTTCCCATGGGAAGAGGCTTTTTAGTACTGAGAAAAGGACAGTTAGAAGCTTCTATGTTATACTAGATATATGTTAGATTTGAAAGAATACGGTATCGTCATGTGGCCGGAGGAGAAGATTATTTCTTTTCGTGAAAAACTCCTCAACTGGTATGATGAAAACAAGCGAGATTTGCCTTGGCGGAGAAGTAAAAATCCTTATCACATCTGGGTATCTGAAATCATGCTTCAGCAGACCAGAGTGGATACAGTTATTCCATACTACGAACGATTCTTGGACTGGTTTCCAACTGTTGAAAGTCTGGCGAATGCCCATGAAGAGCGTCTGCTGAAGGCTTGGGAGGGACTGGGTTATTATTCTCGAGTACGCAATATGCAGGCTGCAGCCCAGCAGATTATGGCTGACTTTAGTGGTCAATTTCCAAACACCTATGAAGGAATTTCTAGTTTGAAAGGAATTGGCCCTTACACAGCAGGAGCCATATCCAGTATTGCTTTTAATTTGCCTGAGCCAGCGGTTGATGGCAATGTCATGCGGGTTTTGGCACGCTTGTTTGAGGTTAATCATGATATCGGAGTTCCCAGCAATCGCAAAATTTTTCAGGCAATGATGGAAATCTTGATTGACCCGAAACGACCAGGTGACTTTAACCAAGCTCTGATGGATTTAGGGTCGGATATAGAGGCTCCAGTTAACCCTCGACCAGAAGAAAGCCCTGTTAAGGATTTTAGCGTGGCGTATCAGAACGGAACTATGGATGTATATCCGATTAAAGAACCCAAGAAAAAGCCTCTCCCAATTTATCTCAAGGCTTTGGTTGTACGCAATGACCAAGGACAATTTTTACTAGAGAAAAATGAAAGCGAGAAACTACTAGCTGGTTTTTGGCATTTCCCATTGATTGAAGTTGATGATTTCTCAAGTGATGACGATCAGCTAGATCTCTTTTCACAAGTCAAAGAGGAAAGCAGAGCATTTGGACCAAACCCTCAAGAAAACTTTGAGCAGGATTATGATTTAGAAGTGAATTGGTCCCAGCAAGTATTTGACCAAGTCAAGCATGTATTTAGTCATCGGAAATGGCATATTCAAATCCAAGCTGGTCAGGTGACAGAAACAAAACAGTTTTCTGACAGAGAAATTCGCTGGGTTTCTCCTCAGGAGTTTTCTGATTATCCACTTGCGAAACCTCAACAAAAAATTTGGCAGGCTTATAAAACAAGTCTTGAAGATAAAGGCTTACAGTAGCCATTTGTGCCTTCTTTGCATTTTTTTGTTATAATAGATAGAGAAAAGGTGATAAAATGAAAAAAATATTAATTGTAGATGATGAGAAACCAATCTCAGATATTATTAAGTTTAATATGGCCAAGGAAGGTTATGAAGTTGTTACAGCCTTCAATGGTCGTGAGGCAATCGAGTTATTTGAAGCAGAGCAACCAGATATTATTATTCTCGACTTGATGCTACCTGAAATTGATGGTTTAGAAGTTGCTAAAGCTATTCGTAAGACTAGTAGCGTGCCGATTATCATGCTATCAGCTAAGGATAGCGAGTTTGACAAGGTTATTGGTTTAGAGTTAGGTGCAGACGATTATGTTACAAAACCTTTCTCAAACCGTGAATTGCAGGCTCGTGTCAAGGCCCTGCTTCGTCGTACAGACCTAGTTTCTGTGGATAGCCAAGAGTCTGATGAGAAGAAGACGCAACCTTTACAAATTGGTGATTTGGAAATCGTTCCAGATGCTTACGTGGCGAAGAAATATGGTGAGGAATTAGATTTGACCCACCGTGAGTTTGAACTCTTGTATCACTTGGCGTCTCATATTGGTCAAGTGATTACGCGTGAACACTTGCTTGAGACTGTATGGGGTTATGACTATTTTGGTGATGTTCGTACAGTGGACGTGACCATTAGACGCTTACGTGAGAAAATCGAAGATACTCCAAGTCGTCCAGAGTACATTCTCACACGTCGTGGTGTTGGATACTATATGAGAAATAATGATTGAAGATATTAGACAAACTATTCTGACCAGTGATTTTATCTTTATTCTGATTTTACTTGGCTTTATCCTGGTGGTGACCTTGCTGTTACTGGAAAATCGTCGGGATAATATCCGTCTGAAGGGGATAAATCAAAAGGTTAAGGACTTGATTGCAGGTGATTATTCTCAAGTTTTGGACTTGCAAGGAAGTACAGAAATCACCAATATCACCAATAATCTGAACGATTTGTCAGAAGTTATTCGTTTGACCCAAGAAAATCTGGAACAAGAGAGTAAACGATTGAACAGTATTCTTTCTTACATGACAGATGGCGTTCTTGCGACCAATCGTCGTGGCCAGATTACCATGATTAATGACATGGCCAAGAAACAGCTCGGTGTGCAGAAAGAAGATGTTCTGAATAAAAGCATCCTCGAATTGCTTAAGATAGAAGATGAGTATGAGCTGCGTGACCTGATTACACAGATTCCTGAGTTGACGATTGACTCCCAGGATGTGAATGGTGAATATCTAAGCCTTCGTGTACGTTTTGCTCTGGTTCGCCGTGAGTCAGGTTTCATCTCTGGTTTGGTTGCCGTTTTACATGATACGACCGAACAGGAGAAGGAAGAGCGTGAGCGAAGACTCTTTGTTTCGAACGTGAGTCACGAGTTGCGAACTCCTTTGACCAGTGTTAAATCTTATCTTGAAGCCTTGGACGAGGGGGCCCTATATGATCCTGTTGCCCCTGATTTTATCAAGGTTTCACTCGATGAAACCAACCGTATGATGCGGATGGTGACAGATCTTTTGCATCTCTCTCGTATTGATAATGCGACCACTCGGTTGGATGTGGAATTGATTAATTTTACTGCATTCATCACTTTTATTCTCAACCGCTTTGATAAGATGAGAAGTCAGGATGACGAGAAAAAATATGAGCTTGTCAGAGATTACCCTATTAATTCAGTTTGGATCGAGATTGATACCGATAAGATGACTCAGGTGATTGATAATATTCTTAACAATGCCATCAAGTACTCACCAGATGGTGGCAAAATCACTGTCAGCATGAAAACTACTGATGACCAGATGATTTTATCTATTAAAGACCAAGGTCTAGGTATTCCAAAGCAAGATTTGCCAAAGATTTTTGACCGCTTCTACCGTGTGGATCGTGCAAGAAGCCGAGCTCAAGGTGGAACTGGTCTAGGTCTGGCTATAGCAAAAGAAATCATCAAACAACACAATGGCTTTATTTGGGCCAAAAGTGAATACGGTAAGGGATCAACCTTTACCATCGTGCTCCCTTATGATAAGGATGCCGTAAAAGAAGAAATATGGGAGGACGAAATAGAAGATTAGAATGAGTGAAATAGGCTTTAAATACAGTATTTTAGCATCAGGTTCCAGTGGAAATTCTTTTTATCTGGAAACGCCAAAAAAGAAAATCCTAGTGGATGCAGGCTTGTCTGGTAAGAAAATTACAAGTCTGCTAGCTGAAATCAATCGCAAACCTGAAGATCTGGATGCGATTTTGATTACGCATGAGCATTCAGACCATATCCATGGGGTCGGTGTCTTGGCTCGTAAATATGGCATGGATCTTTACGCCAATGAAAAGACCTGGCAGGCTATGGAAAATAGTAAGTATCTTGGCAAGGTTGATTCCTCGCAAAAGCATATCTTTGAAATGGGCAAAACCAAAACCTTTGGCGATATCGACATTGAGAGTTTTGGGGTTAGCCATGATGCGGCAGCACCACAGTTTTACCGCTTTATGAAGGATGACAAGAGTTTTGTCATGTTGACCGATACAGGTTATGTAAGTGACCGTATGGCTGGAATAGTCGAAAATGCTGACGGTTACCTCATCGAGTCCAACCACGATGTAGAGATTTTGCGAGCAGGATCTTACGCTTGGCGTCTCAAACAGCGAATTCTATCGGATCTCGGTCATCTTTCTAACGAAGACGGTGCTGAGGCCATGATTCGTACAATGGGAAATCGGACTAAGAAAATCTATCTTGGGCATTTATCCAAAGAGAACAATATCAAGGAGCTGGCTCATATGACTATGGTCAACCAGCTAGCCCAAGCGGATCTGGGAGTCGGAGTAGACTTTAAAGTTTATGATACCTCACCAGATACTGCAACACCATTGACAGATATATAAAAAAGAAGGCGAGTGCCTTCTTTTTATATGTCTTTTACAATCCAGCAAATTCCTTGATTTCTTGTGCGGACATGGAAGAGTCGCAACGGACATTGATTTGTCCATCTGCAATGTGAACGAAGCCTGGTACAGTTGGGATTCCATAGCGTGAACGGAATTCTTGTAACTCATTGAGTTGGCTTGGTTCTTCACTGTTGATGAAGTAGATGTGAGCTTTAGTTTCAGCTACGACAGCTGACAAGGTACCTGCGAATTTACGGCAGTAAGGGCAAGTTTTGCGACCGATAAAGAAGGTTGCAGTTTCTTTTTTATCAAGAGCTTCTTGTGCACGCGCAACTGTAGTGACTTCAAGGTCTTTAATGTTTTCTAAAAATTGTTCCATGAGATTACCTCGCTTTCATTGATAAGTCTAGTATGCCATAAAGTTTCTAAAAATGCTTAGATTTGATACGAAAAAAAGATGAGATTGGTTGGTCTCATCTTTTATAATTTTTTATTTTACAAACGCATTGATTTCTGCTTCAATGTTGGCAATCTTAGCTTGTGAATCTTCATTGCTTTCACCCACAACGGCAATGTAGAATTTGATTTTTGGTTCAGTACCAGAAGGGCGAACAGCAATCCATGAACCGTCAGCAAGTGTATATTTCAAAACATCACTTGGAGGAGTTGTCAAGTTTGTAACAGTACCGTCAGCAGCAGTAGCAGTTTGAGCCTTGAAGTCTTCTACGACAGTGATAGCTGTTGCGTTCCATTCTTTTGGAGCATTGTTACGGAACTTAGCCATAATGGCTTTGATTTGTTCTGCACCATCAACACCAGAAAGGGTAACAGAGATAGTCTTTTCAGCGTAGTAGCCGTATTCTTTGTAGATTTCTTCGATACCGTCAGCAAGTGTCAAACCACGTGAACGGTAGTAGG